>NZ_JBHWJY010000127.1:0-15965 GCF_042731135.1 Streptomyces sp. NPDC059874 | reverse complement strand
CGCAGGACGAGCGCGCAACCATGGCTCAGCAGCCCGGATGACCCTCAGTGCGCGAGGACGAGGAGACGCCCCGGAGGGACACCGCGGACCAACCCGGACAATCAAGACCCTGCCCGGGGGAACCACCCCCAGCCCCGCCGGCGATTGAGGCGCGGGGTGTGGGGCGGAGCCCCACGAGCCGGGCCGCACCCGACGTGCAACCCCGTGCCCCGGCCGGTGGCCGCCCGGCCGGGGCATGGTTCGGGACGGCGGTCCGGGAAGACGCCGCCCCCGTACTGGGTGCGCGGGCCCGGGGCCAAGCAGGCGGCCCCGGCACCCCCGCCCGAGCCCCGCAGGGGCCCGCAGGGCTACGCAGGGCTACGCCGCGTCCCGGAAGCGCGTGGTCCGGTGGACCGGGTCCGTGTCGATGTGCGGGATCACGTGCTCGCCGATCAGCTTGATGGTGGTCATCGTGTCCTCGTACGAGACACCGGTCGGCAGACCAAAGGACAGCTGGTCCGCACCGGCCTGCTCCCAGCGCTTGCACTGCGCCCGGACCTCGGACGGGTCACCGCAGATCAGCAGTTCCTCGGCGATCAGGAGCTCGATGATCTCCGCGTTGTACTCCGGCAGGGTCTCGGGCCACTGCGGGATCGCCTCCGGCCGCGGGAAGGTGTCGTGGTAGCGGAAGACCAGCGACTGGAAGCGGTTCATGTTGGCGTTGACGGCGATCTCGACGGCCTTGTCGTGGGTCTCGGCGCAGATCGCGGTCGAGGTGACCATGACGTTGTCGTTGACGAAGGCGCCGATGGCCTTCGCCTCCTGGATGGCCGTCTTGTACTGGTCGAGGACCCACTCCATGTCGGAGACCTTCTGCACGCTGAAGCCCAGCACGCCGAGGCCCTTCTTCGCCGCCATGGCGTAGGAGGACGGGGAGCCGGCCGCGTACCACATGGCCGGGTGCGCCTTCCCGAAGGGCTTGGGGAAGATCTTCCGCGGCGGGAGCGACCAGTGCTTGCCCTGGAACCCCTCGTATTCCTCCTGGAGGAACATCTTGGGGAACTCCGCGATGGTCTCTTCCCAGATCTCCTTGGTGCCGTTCATGTCCTCGATGCCCGGGAGGAAGCCGAGGATCTCGTGGCTGCCCGCGCCGCGGCCGGTGCCGAATTCGAAGCGGCCCTTGGAGAGGTGGTCGAGCATGGTGACCTTTTCGGCCACCTTGACCGGGTGGTTGACCGGGGCGAGCGGGTTGAAGATGCCGGAGCCGAGGTGGATGCGCTCGGTGGCGGCCGCGAGGTAGCCGAGGAAGACCTCGTTCGCCGACAGGTGCGAGTACTCCTCCAGGAAGTGGTGCTCGGAGGCCCAGGCGTACTTGAAGCCGGACTTGTCGGCCTGGATGACGTACTCGGTCTCCTCCAACAGCGCCTTGTGCTCGGCCTGGGGGTCGACCTTGGACCGCGCCTCAGGCACGTATCCCTGCACGAAGAGCCCGAATTCCAAGGGGGTTCACCGTCCTTTGGTTTCTGACGTTGCGTCAGATTTGATGTCTCGACTGTTCCATCGCGGGGGCGGGAGCGTCAATACCTGACGCTCCATCAGATGGAGCTAGAGGATGCTGACGCCCGCCATCCAGCCGCCGTCGATGACGAACGGCTGGCCGGTGATGTACGAGGAGTCGTCGCCGGTCAGGAAGAGCGCCAGCTTGGCGATCTCCTCCGGCTGCCCGACCCGCCCCATCGGCACGACGCGCTTGTACAGCTCCGCCATCGCGTCCTTGGCCTCGTCGGTCATGTTGTCCGGGTCCAGCAGCCCCGGGTTGGCCATCGGGGTGTCCACGGCGCCCGGGCACATCGCGTTGACCCGGATCCCCTTGCCCGCCAGCTCCAGCGCGGCCACCCGGGTCAGGCCGAGGATGGCCGCCTTGGTCGCCGCGTACGTGCCGACGTACGCCATGCCCGTCAGGCCGGTGTACGAGGAGGTGTTGACAATCGTGCCGCCGCCGGCCGCCTCGATCTCGGGGGCCACCGACTTGATGCCGAGGAAGGCTCCCACCTGGTTGACCTGGACGACCTGCTGGAACTCCTCCAGCGGGGTCGCGGTCAGCTCGTTGAAGCGCAGGATGCCCGCGTTGTTGACCAGGCCGTTGATCGGGCCGAACGCTTCCTTCGCGGCGGCCGTCGCGGCCGCCCAGTCGTCCTCGCGGCTCACGTCGAGGTGGACGTAGCGGGCCCGGTCCTCGCCGATGTCCTTGGCCACGGCCGTGCCCTGCTCGTCCAGTACGTCGCCGAGCAGCACCTTGGCTCCCTCGGCGGCGAAGAGGCGGGCCTCCTGCTCACCCTGGCCGCGCGCCGCGCCGGTGATGATCACGACGCGCCCGTCCAGCTTGCCCATGCCGTACTCCCAGTCGTCTAGTCGTTGAGGTGCGGCGCGACGTCGGCGCCGAAAGCGGTGATCTGGTCGACGAGTTCGGCCCGGTCGCGGCTGCGGAAGCGGACCTGGATCTGGTCCACGCCGAGGGCCTTGTACTCCCGCAGGGACTCGGCGAGCGCCTCCGCCTTGCCGGTCAGGGTGCGGCGGCCGGTGTCCCAGCCGGGCTCGCCGACGTACAGGGTCTCGGTGATCGCCCCGAACTCGATGGGGTCGGCGACTCCGGCCTCCTCGCGGAGCTCCTTGATGCGGGCGATCTGCGCGGGCAGCTTCTCGCGCGGATCGCCCTGCGGGAGCCAGCCGTCGCCGCGGATCGCCGCGCGGCGCACGGCGGCGGGCGAGGAACCGCCGACCCAGACGGGGATCCGCTCCTGGGCGGGGCGGGGCAGCTGGCCGAGGTCCTTGAAGGAGAACCGCTCACCCTCGAACTCCGGGTACTCCTCCGGGCCCAGCGCCGCCCGCAGTGCGTCGAGGGTCTCGTCGAGGACGGCGCCACGGCGGGCGAAGTCCACCCCGAGGACCTCGAACTCCTCCTGGACGTGCCCGGCGCCGACGCCGAGGATCAGCCGACCGCCCGAGAGGTGGTCGAGGGTGGCGTACTGCTTGGCGCTGATCAGCGGGTGGCGCAGGCCGAGGATCGCGACGTGGCTGAGCAGCCGGACGTGCTCGGTGACGCCCGCGAGGAAGGACAGGGTGGCCACCGGGTCGTACCAGACGGTGCTCATGGGGCCGGCGAGCCGCCGGGGGATGGCCACGTGATCGCAGGTCGCCAGGTACCCGAAGCCCGCCCGGTCGGCGGCGCGGGCCACCTCGGCGAGATCGGCGGCGCCGGCCGTCGCCTCCCAGGGCTCGGCGTAGATGGTGCTCTGCGACTGGATCGGGAGCTGCATCCCGTAGACCAGCCGACCTTCCGGAAATACGCGCGCCATGCCGGGCCCGCCTCGCCTTCGTCTGCCGATTCGTCATATCGGTGCCGGGCCATCGTCGTAGCTGACGGTCCGTCAGGCAAGAGGTTCGACCCGGATCTCGCGTGACGCTTGGCGGGTACGGGTGCGTACCCGTACCCTTGGGGAATGGAAAGGAGCACGCCGATGCCCGACGCCAATATCCGTATCCCTGAGGAAGCCAAAGACAGACTCGCCGCCATAGCGGCCGCCGAAGGCTTGTCGCTGCGCGCCTACCTGGCCCGCCTCGCCGAGACGCTGCTCACTCCGGCCGAACGCGCCGAACGCGCCGAACGCGCCCGCGTCGCACTGTACGAATGGAACGGTTACGCGCCGACGGCCGCGGAGCAGCGGGACCTGGACCGCGAGCTGGACCGACGTCTGGCCGAGGCGGGGGACCTGTGACGGAGATGCACATCGTGCTGGACGAGACGGCAATGGTGGCCGCAGGCCAGGGGAACGTTCTGGCCTCCCGCCTCATCCACCGCGCGCACGCCGAGGCCGACTGGTTCCTGTACGCCCCCTCATGCGCGCTCGTCGAGGCCGACCGGACCCGGCCCGGTACGGCGGAGCACCTCGCCTCACTGCCCGGCATCACCATCCTCGACCTGGACCTGCCCGCCGCCCTGGCTGTCGCACGCCAGGAGACCTGGGCCGCCGCCCACAGCCAGTACGCAGCCCAGCCCACACCCGACCGCCCGGACGGAGCGGTCGTCGCCACCACGTTCCCCAAGCGGTGGGAAGGCGAGCCGGTTCGGATCCTGGATCTCAATCCATGACCCTGGCTGCTCGGTAGACAGCCGGGCACCAGGAACAGCCCGCCAGGATCAGAACCCTTCCGGGCCCATCACGATGATCGGCTTCGCCGTCGGGTCGAGGGTCTCCAGGACCTTCTTCATGGCCTCCTTCGGGATGCCGACGCAGCCCTGCGAGGGGCCGTCGTGGTCCACGTGGAGCCAGATGTTGCCGCCCTTGCGCTCGCCCTCCGGCTTGGTGGGGTCCAGCGGGGACGTGCCGGGCTTGCGGTTGAAGTCGATCGCGACGACGTAGTCGAAGGAGCCCGCCAGGGACTCCCCGTTCACCCCGCGGCCCGTCGCCACGAACGCGCTGTCCTTGTCGTACGGGAGCCTCGTGCCCGGCGGCTTCGGCAGCAGGCCGCCCGCGTCGGTCAGCGCGAAGACGCCCTGCGGGGAGGTCAGGTCACCGTAGGTGCGCTCCGTGGACCAGCCCTTGGCACCGTTGCGCGCCGGCCAGCTCTCGGCCCGCACCCAGTCGGCGCCGGCCGCGGTCCGGGTGTACAGGGTGGCGGTGGACTCCGAGGAGTCCTTGGCCTTGCCGGTGACCAGGATGAGCTGGCGGGACTCGGCGGGGATCTTGGCCCGGGTCTGCTCGCTGATGCCGGTCAGGCCCTGGAGGGATTCCCGGTGGGCGTCGCGCGCCGCGCGGTCCTCGCCCGGCGGGCGGGAGTCCGCCCGGGCCTGCGGCGCGGGCTGCGACTTCTCCGGGTCTGCGACGGTGTACACCCAGCCCGCCCCGAAGGTCAGCAGGCCGAAGGCAGCCGTCAGCGCCACACGGCGCGTCGGGCGGGGCGTGCGGGAGCGGGCGCGGCGGTGCTTGCTCATTGAACCGACCGTACATCAGCCGATCTTCGAACCCGGTGCACCGGTGACGGTGCACTGCCCCTCCGGCAGCGGGAAGCGGACCCGGACCTTCAGCCCGCCCTCCGGCTCCGCGTTGGCCTCGGCGACGAGCGACGCCCCGTGCGCCCGCGCGATCGCCGCGACGATCGAGAGCCCCAATCCGGCGCCCTCACCTGCGGTGTGCTGCCGTTCGGCACGCCGCCGGAACGGCTCCAGGAGCCTCGGAACGTCCGCCGGATCGATCACCGGGCCGGTGTTGGACACCGCCAGCTCCCCGTCGGCGGAGGTCTCGACGACGATCCTGCCGCCCTCGCGGTTGTGACGTACTGCATTGGTCAACAGGTTCCGGACCAGGTGCCCGAGGAGCGCCCGGTCCCCCGTCACCGTCAGCGGGGCGAGGGTCCGTACGACGGTCAGCGCGTGCGGCGGGTCGGCCGCGAGCTCCGCCGCGGCCAGCGCCGCCAGGTCGACCGGCCCGGTGGCCCCGGGCTCCAGGCCCTCCTGCGACACCGCGAGCAGCAGCAGGGATTCGACGAGGTGCTCACTGGACTCCGCGACGCCGATCAACCGCTCCCGGATCCGGGCCACCTTCTGCGGCGACGGCTCCCCGGCCAGCCCGATCTCGGCCGCGGCCCGCTGCACGGCCAGCGGGGTGCGCAGCTCGTGCGCCGCGTTCGCCGCGAACCGCCGCTGGGCGGAGACCAGATGCTCCATCCGCCCGAGCATCGCGTCGAAGGTGTCGGCCAGCTCCTTGAGCTCGCCGGGCGGGGCGTCGAGGGAGATCCGCTGGTCCAGGTTCTCCCCGGAAAGGCGGCGCGCGGTCTCGGTGATGACTCCGACGGGGCGCAGCACCCGGCCGGCCATCCACCAGGCGAGCCAGATCGACAGCACGGCGAAGACGGCCAGTGCGAGGAGCGAGTACATCAGCAGCCGGTGCCGGGTGGCGTCGGTGACGGCGCCCGAGAGGTCCTGGGTGAACGCGTAGCCCTTGAGCTCCTCGGGGGTGGGGCTCTCGCCCGGGGCCATGGTCCGGGCGGGTTCGGGCTTGCGGCCCAGGTCGGCGGTCTCGCCCGGTACGGGCAGCCGGTAGGCCGGGCTGACCGTACGGACGACCCCGCTGACGCTCGCGTACAGGCCCTGGCCGACGAGGACGTAGACGAGCGCCACCAGGCCGCCGCCGGCGAGGAGCAGCAGGGAACCGTAGAGGGCGGTGAGGCGGCCGCGTTCGGTGCGCGGGAGCAGGGCCTTCACCGGTCGGAGATCCGGTAGCCCGCGCCCGGCACGGTCTCGATCAGCGGCGGCACGCCCAGCTTGGCGCGGAGCTTGCTGAGGGTGACGCGGACGGCGTTGGTGGAGTAGCTGGTGTCCTGCTCCCACACCTGCTCGATCAGGTCGTCGCTGCTGACCACGGCCCCCTCGGCGCGCAGCAGCGTCTCCAGCACGGCGAACTCCTTGCGGGACAGCGCGAGCCGGTGCCCGTCGCGGGTGGCGGTGCGGCGGGCGGTGTCGACGGCGATGCCGGCGCGCTCCAGCACGGGCGGCAGGGCGGGGCGGGCGCGCCGGCCCAGCGCCAGGACGCGGGCGAGGAGTTCGTCGTAGGCGAAGGGCTTGGTGAGGTAGTCGTCGGCGCCGAGACCGAGTCCCTCGACCCGGTCGCGCACGGTCCCGGACGCGGTCAGCATCAGGACGCGGGTCGGCAGCCGCTCGCGCACCACCTGGCGGCAGACCTCGTCGCCGTGCAGGCCGGGCAGGTCGCGGTCGAGGACGAGGACGTCGTACGCGTCCAGTCGCAGGCGGCGCAGGGCCTCCAGGCCGTCGCCCGCCTCGTCGACGGCCAGGGCGTCGCGGCGCAGGCCCTCGGCGATCATCTCCCGGAGGAATTCCTCGTCCTCCACCACCAGTACGCGCATGCGTCCTCTTTACCGGAGATCGACATTTCGCCGTTGTAAGGGGGGTGCGAGAGGGAAGCGAAACCCCCTTTCCGCGCAGGCTCGGGACCATGAAGCGATCCCTGATCATGACCACGGCCGCGGTCGTCACCGGGCTGACCCTGTTCGCCACCGCCTGCGCGAACGACGGCTCGGGCGGGAAGAAGGACTCCGGCACGAACTCGGGCTCGAACTCCGGCGCCGGCGCCGAGGCCGACAACGCCGTGAAGATGCGCCAGTGTCTGCGCGAGCACGGCATCGACGCCCCCGACCCGGCGCCCGGCCAGGACCCGCGCGCGATGACGGTGGGCGGGGGCGCCGACCCGCAGAAGATGCAGGAGGCCATGAAGGCGTGCGGGATGGGCGGCCCCGGCTCGGGCAAGGAGCCCACGCAGGAGGAGAAGGACAAGGAGCTGAAGTGGATCCGCTGCATGCGCGAGAACGGGGTCGCCCTGAAGGACCCTGAGTACAACGGGGGCGCGCGGACCGGCATCGAGATACCCCAGGGCCAGGAGAAGGCCTTCGAGGACGCCCAGAAGAAGTGCGAAGGGGCCCGATGAGCTCCCGCTCGAAATGGCTGCTGGGCGCGCTGGCCGTCGTATTGGCCGTCTCGGGCGGCGGTTACGCCGTCATCGCGCAGCCGCAGCGGGACGACTCCGGGCGGGAGCGGCGTGCGGACGGGCTGCCGCCGGCCACGGCGCCGGTGCAGCGCGGCGACCTCAGTTCGGGCCTCCAGGTGGAGGGCACCCTCGGCTACGCGCAGGAGCGCAAGCTGAACGCGGGCGGGCCGGGCGTGCTGACGTGGGCCGCGGGCGAGGGCTCGGCGGTCGAGCGGGACGGGAAGCTCTACGAGGTCAACGGGCGGGCGGTGCGGCTGATGTACGGGGCCGTGCCGATGTACCGGCCGCTGAAGACGGGCGACAAGGGCGAGGACGTCAAGCAGCTGAAGCGCAACCTCCGGGCGCTGGGGTACGGGACCGGGCTCGACCCGGAGGACCCGACGTTCACGGCGGGCACGGCGACGGCGGTCAAACGGTGGCAGAAGGCGCACAAGACGGCGGAGACGGGCGAGGTCGGCAAGGAGGACGTCGCCTTCGCCTCGGGCCCGCAGCGGGTGCGCAAGAACGACGCGGCGGTCGGTGACGAGCCCGGCCCGGGCAAGCCGGTGCTCACGGTGACCGGCACGGAGCGGATCGTCCGCTTGCAGCTGGAGACGGCGAAGGCGGCCGCGGCGAAGGTCGGCGAACCGGTCACCGTACGGCTGCCGGGCGGGGCCACCGCCACCGGGAAGGTCGACTCGGTGGGCGGCACGGCCGGTTCGGGCGACGGGAACGAAGGTGGTGGCGGCGGGCCGGGCGGCGGGGACAAGAAGGCCAAGGTCGAGGTGTCCGTCACCTTCGACAAGCCCGCCGAGATCAACGCCCCGGACCGGTCCCCGGTGAGCGTCGGCCTGACCGGCGAGACCCGCAAGGGCGTGCTGTCCGTACCGGTGGGCGCGCTGCTCGCGCTCGCGGGCGGAGGCTTCGGCGTCCAGGTCGTGGAGGACGGCAGGGCCCGCGACGTGAAGGTCGAACTGGGCATGTTCGGCGGCGGCCGGGTCGAGGTGACCGGCGGCGCCCTCCAAGAGGGCATGCAGGTGGGGATCCCCAAACTATGACGAACACACCCATCGTGGTGGAACTGGCCGGGGTCACCAAGGAGTACCCGGGCGGGGTCGCCGCCCTGCGCGGGGTCGACCTGACCGTCCGCGGCGGTGAACTGCTCGCCATCGTCGGCCCGTCCGGCTCGGGCAAGTCCACCCTGCTGCACATCGTCGGCACCCTGGACCGCCCGACGGCGGGCGGTGTGCGCATCGCCGGCCACGACGTCGCGGCCCTGTCGGACCGTGCGCTGTCGGCGCTGCGCTCCCGGCACGTCGGCTTCGTGTTCCAGTCCTTCCACCTGGTGCCGGGCATCAGCGCCCTGGCGAACGTGGCCGAGGGACTGCTGTACTCCGGGCTCTCGCGCGCCGAGCGCGGCCGCCGGGCGGCCCGCGCCCTGGAACGCGTAGGCCTCGGCGACCGGATGGACCACCGGCCGCACGAGCTGTCCGGCGGGCAGAAGCAGCGCGTCGCCATCGCCCGGGCGGTGGCGGGCGAGCCGGACCTGCTGCTGGCCGACGAACCGACGGGCGCGCTGGACACGGCCTCCGGGGAGTCGGTGATGGAGCTGCTGCACGAGCTGAACGCGGGCGGGGACGGGGCCACCATCGCCGTGATCACCCACGACAACGAGATCGCGGCGAGCCTGCCGCGGCAGGTGCGGATCCGGGACGGGGAGATCGTGGCGGACGTACGGAACACGGCGGGGGTGCGGTCATGAGCGGTACGCGTACCCGTGCGCGGAAGCTGGTTCCGCCGAGGCTGTCCCCGCGGGACGTCCTGCACGTCGGATCGGCGGGCCTGCGCTCCCGCCCGATGCGGGTGTTCCTGTCCGCGCTCGGCATCGCCATCGGCATCGCGACGATGATCGCGGTGGTCGGCATCTCCTCCTCCAGCCAGGCCAAGCTGCTGCGCGAGCTCGACGCGCTCGGCACCAACATGCTGGTCGTGACGCCGGGCAAGGGGATGTTCACCGGGCAGGACACCAAGCTGCCCAAGGACTCCCCCGGCATGATCTCCCGCATCGAAGGCGTCGAGTCGGTCGGTACCACCGGTGACGTGGCCGAGTCCGTACGGCGCTCGGAGAACATCCCGAAGGAGGAGACCGGCGGGATCGCGCTGAAGGCCGCCAAGGACGACCTGCCGGCCACCCTGCGTGCGAAGACGGGCAGCGGCAGCTGGCTCAGCCAGGCCACCGGCCGGTACCCGGCGGTGGTGCTCGGCGACGTGGCCGCGCGCCGCCTCGGCATCACCGAGCCGGGCCGGCAGGTGTTCATCGGCGGCCGGTACTTCACGGTGATCGGCATCCTGGAGCCGATCCCGCTGGCCCCGGAGATCGAACGGTCGGCGCTGATCGGCTGGGACGTCGCCGAGCAGCTGCTCGGCTTCGACGGACACCCGACGGCGGTGTACGAGCGCTCGGCGGACGACCGGGTGGCGGAGGTCAGGAAGCTGATCGCCCCGACGGCCAACCCCGAGACCCCGAGCGCGGTCTCGGTCACCGACCCCTCGGCGGCGCTCCAGGCGAAGGCGGCCACGGAGGGCGCCTTCAGCACGCTGCTGCTGGGCCTGGGCGGGATCGCCCTGCTGGTGGGCGGGGTCGGCGTCGCCAACACGATGATCATCTCGGTGCTGGAGCGGCGCCACGAGATCGGCCTGCGCCGCTCCCTGGGCGGCACCAAGGGCCAGATCCGGATCCAGTTCGTCACCGAATCCCTCCTCCTGTCCGGACTCGGCGGGCTGGCGGGCATCGCCCTGGGCGGCGCGGCCACGGGGGTCTACGCGCAGGCCGGAGACCTCCCCTGGGTGGTCCCGTTGTGGGCGGTGACCGGCGGCTTCGCGGCCACCCTCGCGATCGGCACGCTGGCCGGCCTCTACCCGGCGGTGCGCGCGGCCCGGCTCTCGCCGACGCTGGCGCTGGCGGCGGCATAGGCGCGCGGGAGGCGGGGTGGGGGCGGGGCGGTGGGGCGGTTCAGCGGGCGGAAAAACCGGGCGTAAACCCCATGCACCGCCTCCACCCACCGGCGTACGCTGACTCGATGCGAACTCCACGTCACGCGGCGCGCGTTGTCATCGTCTCCCCCACCGGATCGGTGTTCCTCTTCCGCGAGGACAACGTGGAGGTGGGCATCCACTGGCTGCCCCCGGGCGGCGGCATCGATCCCGGCGAGACTCCCGAGGACTGCGTACGGCCGGAACTGCGCGAGGAGACCGGCTGGACCGACCTGGAGCCCGAGCGGCTGCTGTGCACCTGGGAGCACGACTTCACGCACCAGGGCGTCCCGGTCCGCCAGCACGAGCACATCTACGTCACGAGCGGCCCGCACCGCGAACCGGTCCTGGAGGCACCCGACATCCACTGGCAGTGGCTCCCCCAGGAGCGCCTGGCCACCCTCGGCGAACCCCTGTGGCCGCCCCGCCTCGCGGAACTCCTGGCCGACACCCCGGCGGAGCCGGTCCACTTGGGGCTGCTGAGCTAGTGCTGTGGCCCGTCGTCAGCTCTTCCCGGTGGCCTTGGCGTACAGCGAGGCGGCGTACTCCCCGAGGACGGTGCTGGTCGACACGTCGTCGGTGTCGCCGCCCGTGAGGATGCCGACGATCTTCCCGTCGCCGGCGATCCACGCGCTGCCGCTGGTGCCGCCGGGGAAGTCGGCGCAGTCGAAGCGCTGTTCGGTCTCGCTCAGTTTGACCGCGACCGCCGTGCAGGTACGGGGAACCTTGCGGTCGGCGGGATAACCGGTGACGGTCACCTCCTCGGCGGTGCGCCCGCTGGTGTCGAGGGCGGCGGCGCCGGTCACGTCCTCGATGTTGCGCCCCTTGTCGTCGGGGGCGAGGCGGGCGAAGGCGAGGTCGTAGTCGTCGTCCGTGCCGTCGGCCCAGCGGTCGTCTTCGAAGACCTGCTGGATCTTCCAAGTGCCGTACGGAGCAAACCCGTTGGCGTAAGCGGGTGCGAAGACGGCTCCGCCTTCGCCCGTCTGGTCGCCGGCCAACAGGCAGTGCCCGGCGGTGATGATCAGGTTCTTGCCCGGGCTGCGCACGACGGTCGCGGTGCAGAAGTGGTCCCCGTCCAGGCCGCCCGTGAACAGGGCCCCGGTGAAGGCGGCCGGGCCGCCGGGCTTCGGGGTCACCGGCGCGGGCAGCGGGGCAGTGAGCTGAGGCTTGGGCGAAGCTTGCGAACGCGACGGAGCGGTCGGCGAAGCGGTCGGTGAAGCGGTCGGCGCGGCCTTCGCCCGCACGGCCGGAGCCCCCTCGGGCGGCGGCACCAGCTCCGCCACCGCCGCGGACGCGCCCAGCGCCGCCACGGCGCACAGCACCACCGTCACCACGTTCCGCCTGTCCACCGGCATGATGATCCTTCCGCTTTGCCCCGGCGAAGCATGCCCCGCGGACAGCCGCAGGTGCAAGGGGAGCCACCGGTTCAGGAAGCCGTCGTCACCGCGCCACGAACCTTTCGTACGAAACGAAGGCCCGGCCGCCCGTCCAGCTCGACCTCCCCGTCCGGTACGAAGCCCGTACGGGCCAACACGGCGCGCGAGCCCGCGTTGTCGAGGGTCGTCACGGCCCGCAGCTCGGTCAGTCCGTACTCCGTGGCGGCCAGGTCGCACACCTCCCGCACGGCGGCCGTCGCCAGTCCCCGCCCGGCGGCCTTCTCGGCGATCCGGTAGCCGAGCTCGGCCGAGCCGTCCGCCACGTCGACGAGGTTGACCCGCCCCTCCACCGCGCCGTCGTCACCCACCAGCAGGTGGAAGATGCACGTCCCCTCGGACTGCTCGGCCAGCAGCGCGCGGTGCCGCTCGTCGAAGTGCGCGAAGTAGAGGTCGCCGCGGTCCGGGACCGACGCGGCGAAGTAGGCCCGGTTCTTCCGCTCGAACTCGAGGAGGGCCGGGGCGTGGTCGGGACGCAGGCGCTGGAGTCGGGGCATGGCCCGACACTAAATGGATTGGCCTGTGCGGGCAGTCGTACTGGGACACCTATCCCCGCGGCGCGGACGTCGTTCAACGCCGGGCGAAGCCCGCCTGGTGGGTGTGGAGGGTGACGGTACCGCCGCCGAGGTACTCGGCCTTCTGCCGGAGCTGGTCCACGACCGCCTCGCTCGGGCGGCCGTACACGTCGATCGACCTCAGGCGGACGAAGGCGCCCATCGCCCGGAACTTCGGCCCGCCGAGCTCCATGTGGAGCCGCATCGACGCCGAGTCCGGATGGACGGCCACGACGGTCATCACGGCGTCGGACTCGTCGAGGAAGAAGTGGTACGCGATCAGCTGCGGCTCATTCGCTTCCACGAACGCGGCCAGCTCGCGCATCCCCTCTTTGGCCTCCGCGAGCTTGCCATCGCGGATGTCCGAGCGGTCGACGTAATAGATGGGTTCCGCCATGACGCCCGAATCTACCGCCCAGACGACTCCGCAGCCCGTATCAGAACAGAGCAGCCCCCCCATACGGCCTGCGGCCTCGCGTGGGAGCCCACTCCACCCCGGGTAGGGCGATTGCCCGATCCCGGCGCGCCCTCCTTAGACCCACGCTGACCCCATGACGAGGTGGGGAACGGGAACGGGAACGGGAACGGGAACAGTACGGGTCCTGCGGGACCGGAACGCGGGGCTGTATCTGTCCGGGGTGGTGGTGTCCGGGTTCGGGACGACCGCGATGTGGCTGGTCGCCGGGGTCTGGGTGAAGTCGCTGACCGGCTCGGACTCGCTCGCGGCGCTCACCGTGTTCGCGATGTGGGCGCCGATCCTGGTGGGGCCGGCGCTGGGGGCGCTCGTCGACCGGATGCCGCGACGGCCGGTGCTCGTCGCGGTGAACCTCCTGATGGCGGCGCTGCTGCCGGTGCTGCTCCTGCTCGACTCGGCGGACCGGGTGTGGCTGATGTTCGCCGTGCTGCTGGTGTACGGGATCTGCGGCACCCTCCACGAGGCGGCGGAGGCGGCGCTGGTGGCGCGGGCCGTCGACGCCCGGCTGCTCGGGGACTTCAACGGGCTGCGGCTGACGGCCGGCGAGAGCGTGAAGCTGCTCGCGCCGCTGGTGGGGGCGGGACTGTTCGCCCGGTTCGGCGGGGCGTCGGTGGCGCTGCTCGACGCGCTGACGTTCGCGCTGGCCGCGGGGATCTTCGTACGGCTGCGGGTACGGGAGGACGGGCCGCGGCCGGGCCCGGACGGGGGCGGGTTCGCGGAGGGGGCGCGGCAGTTGTGGGGCTCCGCCGTGGTGCGGCCGCTGGTGCTCGCGGGCGGGGCGGTGATGTTCCTGGCCGGGCTGAACGGCGCCGCGGTCTACGCGGTCGCGGACGGGGTGCTGGGTCGCGCCCCGGCCTGGGTGGGAGTGCTGTACGCGGTGCAGGGCGCGGGTTCCGTGCTGATCGGGCTCACGGCGGGAGCGTTGCTGCGGCGGATGCCGGCGCGGGTGTTCGCGGCCGCGGGGACGGCCGTGTTCGCGCTGGGCGTCGGGGCCAGGGCACTGCCGTACGACGCGGTGGTCCTGGCGGGCAGCGCGGCGATCGGCATGGGGCTGCCCTGCGTGCTGGTGGCCGCGCTGACCGCGGTGCAGCGCGAGGTCCCGGACGCCGCCTTGGGCCGCGGCGCCGCCACGGCCAACACCCTGCTGTTCGTCCCGAACGCGGTGGCCCTGGCGCTGGGCGCGGGTCTGGTGACGCTGGTGGACGTACGGGCGCTGCTGGCGGCCGTGGCGGTGGCGGGTCTGGTGGTGGCGGGCACGCTGCTCACGGAGGCCACGCGTGAGCAGCGGTGACGCCTACCGCTTCACGCCCCCGACCCCGCCCACAGCCCGTCCCGCGTCAGCCCGAGCAGGTCGATCGCGTTGCCGCGCACGATGCGGTCCACCACGTCCGGGGCCAGGTGCCCCATCTGCGCCTCGCCGACCTCGCGGGACTTCGGCCAGGTGGAGTCCGAGTGGGGGTAGTCGGTCTCGTAGAGGACGTTGGCGACGCCGATGGAGTCGAGGTTCTTGAGCCCGAAGGCGTCGTCGAAGAAGCAGCCGAAGACGTGCTCGGCGAAGAGCTCCGACGGCGGCCGGTGGACCTTGTCCGCGACGCCGCCCCAGCCGCGGTTCTCCTCCCAGACCACGTTCGCGCGTTCCAGGATGTACGGGATCCAGCCGATCTGGCCCTCCGCGTACATGATCTTCAGGTTCGGGAAGCGTTCGAACTTGCCGCTCATCAGCCAGTCGACCATCGAGAAGCAGCAGTTGGCGAAGGTGATGGTGGAGCCGACCGCCGGCGGGGCGTCCGCGGAGGTAGACGGCATGCGCGAGGAGGAGCCGATGTGCATGGCGATGACCGTGCCGGTCTCGTCGCACGCCTCCAGGAAGGGGTCCCACTCGTCGGTGTGGATGGACGGGAGGCCCAGGTGCGGGGGTATCTCGGAGAAGGCGACGGCGCGCACGCCGCGGGCGGCGTTGCGGCGGACCTCGGCGGCGGCGAGGCGGGCGTCCCACAGGGGGATCAGGGTGAGGGGGATCAGGCGGCCGTGGGCGTCGGGGCCGCACCACTCCTCCACCATCCAGTCGTTGTACGCCCGTACGCCGAGCAGCCCCAGCTCGCGGTCCTTGGCTTCGGTGAAGGTCTGGCCGCAGAAGCGCGGGAAGGTCGGGAAGCAGAGCGCCGACTGGACGTGGTTGACGTCCATGTCCGCGAGCCGGTCGGGAACCGAAAAGGACCCGGGGCGCATCTGCTCGTAGGTGATGACTTCCAGTTTGATCTCGTCGCGGTCGTACCCGACGGCCGTGTCGAGGCGGGTGAGCGGCCGGTGCAGGTCCTCGTACACCCACCAGTCGCCGATCGGGCCGTCGTCGCCCTTGGCTCCCATGACGGGGGCGAACTTGCCTCCGAGGAAGGTCATTTCCTTCAGGGGGGCGCGGACGACGCGGGGGCCGATGTCCTTGTACTTGGACGGGAGCCGGTCCCGCCAGACGTGGGGGGGCTCAACCGTGTGGTCGTCCACCGAGATGATCTTCGGGAAGGTCTCCATGACTCCTACGGTAGCGCTGATCTGACGAACCGTCAGCTAGTTGGGGGTCGATCGCCCCGGGACGGGCTGACGTGTACGCGCAAGACAGGGCAGACTGACCATTACACCGACGGAAGGCAGGGTGACGACAGATGGACGGCGTACCGGCCATCCCGCAGCCGCGGAAGCCCCTTGCGGCTGCCGCCGCACCCGAGGCCGCACCCACTGGCCCCCTCGCCGGGACGGGTGAAGCGGAAGGCGGCGACACCATCGCCAAGTCCGCGGCCCGCACCGGCGTCAACCCCGCCGGTGCCGGGACGCCCGAGACCCCGGCCGCCGGTTCCGACGGGGTCGGGCGTGTGCCGGGGCGTCCCCGCAGGGCGCCGAACACAACCACCGCCCGGCCCTCCGACCCCTGGAAACGTTCGGCGCCCGAGGAGACGCC
>NZ_JBHWJY010000126.1:0-16810 GCF_042731135.1 Streptomyces sp. NPDC059874 | reverse complement strand
GCCGGCCTGTCAAGGGCGCTCCCTTCGGTCGCGTCGCTGCGCGACGGCCTGCGGCCGCCCTTGACAGACCGTCCCGCCACGGAAAGACAAGAGACTGCCGGGAAACCCCCAAAGGAACGGGCCGGTCCTGGATTTCAAGGACGGGGCGGTCAGCGATGTCCGACCCCCTTCGGTGGGGGCGTGTCCGGCCTCGGGCCCTCCTGGCCGCCTCCCCGGACCGGGCAGGCGCCCGGCCGGCCGTAGCCGAACAGCGAGCGCAAGCCCCTCGGGGCGGGTGGGCGCCCCAGATCGCTACGCGCTCCTCACCGACGGCGTCCGGCTGCCGTCCGGGGCTGACACCCGCACCACATGCCGATCAGCTCGCCCCCAGGACCCGCCAGACGCCCCAGATCGCTACACGCTCCTCACCGACGGCGTCCGGCCGCCGTCCGGGGCTGACACCCGCACCACATGCCGATCAGCTCGCCCCCAGGACCCGCCAGACGCCCCAGATCGCTACACGCTCCTCACCGACGGCGTCCGACGGCCGTCTCAGGTGGCTGGGCGCTCGGCGGCTGCGGGCCACGATCGGCTAGCCGCGAGGCTCCAGGCGGGCGACCCGGCCCTTTTCGCCCGACGCCCAGCAGCCGGCGTCCGGCGCGCAGTCGACGGTGTCGAAGGAACCCGGGTCCAGGGAACGCCAAGTGCGGCCCCCGTCGGTCGTCACGTCCGTGCCCGTCGGGCCCACCGCCAGGGCCGTGCTCCCGGCGTACGGGTACCAGGCCGCGCCGGAGCGGTACGCGGGCGGCGGGGTGGCCGAGCCGCTCCAGGTGCGGCCCCCGTCGGCGGAGCGGGCCGCCGCCTGAGGGGAGGGTTGGCCGGTGCGGTAGTCGCCGCCGACCGCGAGTCCCCTCGTACGGTCGCGGAAGGCGAGGGCGAAGACTCCTCGTGCGGGGTCGCCGGCCGGGACGGTGGATTCGGTGGCCGTCCAGTTCAGGCCGCGGTCGGAGGAGTGCAGGACGCGCGCGGTCGCGCCGCCGCCCGTGGCGAGCCACACGTCCTTCGGGCCCGCGCTGACCAGGCACTGGCCGCTCGCGGCGAAGCCGGCCTCGCCCGGCAGCGCCTCGGGCATGCCCTCGGTGGGCAGGACCCGCCAGTTGCGCCCGCCGTCGTCCGTGGCCAGGATGCGGAACTTCCCGTCCACGGGGTCGCTCATGGCCAGCCCGTGGCGGGTGTCGAAGAAGGTGAGGCAGTCGTAGAAGGCACGCGGGTCGGGGTTGCGGAAGGTCTCGGTCCAGGTGGCTCCGCCGTCCTCGGTGCGCAGCACCCGGGAGGCCTCGCCCTCCCCGATGGACAGGGCCACGGCGCGGCGGGAGTCGAAGGCCTCGATGTCGCGCAGTTCCAGCCCCTCCGCCACGGCCGGGGAAACGTCGCTCCAGCTGCGGCCGCCGTCCACGGTGCGCAGGACCGTTCCCTTGGAGCCGGCCAGCCAGGCCGTGGTGCGGCTGACCGCCGCCAGGCCGCGGAAGCGGACCTCCTTGCCGGTGTTCTTCAGAGCCCAGCCGGCGCCGTGTAGGGGCGCCTGCTCCGCGGCCGCCTGGGGCGCCGCCAATAAGCCGAGCGTCAGGACCGCCGCGCACATGCCAACTCCCAGAAGTCTCATGGCGCGGGAAGCTAACGCACGCCCGAATTCCCGTCCAGGGTGCGTCCCCGACGCCCAAGGAACCGAAGGCCTACGAGGGCAAACGGATCAGCATCACCTACGACGTCGGGCGGTGTCTGCCCGCCGCAGGTGTTCGACTCCGAGCAGCGTCCCTGGGTGCGGCCGGACGGTGCCGAGCCGGAGCGGGCCACCGAGGTGATTCGGCGCTGCCCGGCGGGGGCGCTCCGGTACCGGCTCGCCGAGGTCCCGCCGAGGAGCCGGACCGGCCGACGACCGTCGTACGCGAGCCCGCCGGCCGGCTCGTGCTGCGCGCAAGGAGACCAGGGTCATGCTTTGCGCCTGTGGAGTGAGCGCTAATCAGCCCTTCTGCGACCTCTCCGGAGCGTGCCGCGCCGAGTGATCCTCCTGCCGCCGCACCTCACCCACCGTCACTCTGTGCGATCACACAGGCGGGTTCCGGCCAACCGGTGACACAGCTCACGTCATCTTCCATGCACGGATTTGCCGATTCCGGCGTCTATCGGGTTGCCGGGCTCCACCCCACGGCCCGGCACGAGATCCGCGCAAGGGAGTGAGCCTTGATCACTGTCATCGAGCAGGCCGTACAGGCCCGACTGGTCGCCACCGCGCCGAAGGTCGAGACCGTGCCCGTCACCCTCTGCTACGACCGTGCGGATCCGTTCGCCGTCCGCATGGCGTTCCCCGCTCCGGCCACGCTGGAGGGCGTCGAGGTCTCGTGGACCTTCTCGCGCGAGCTGCTGGAGTCCGGGCTGGACCGCCCGTCGGGCCGTGGCGACGTGCGTGTGCGCCCGTACGACGGCGACCGGACCACCATCGAGTTCCACGCCCCCGAGGGGGTCGCGATCGTGCTGATGATGACGGCCGAGCTGCACCGGTTCCTGGAGCGGGCCTCGACCGTCGTCCCGCCCGGGCTGGAGCACCTCTACCTCGACATGGACCACAGCCTGGCCGAGCTGATGCGCGACACCTGCTGACCCCGTTATTCGTTTGCGGGCGGCTCCGGCCGCCCGTAGCTTCGTATCGACCCGATCGCCGTCGAAACGGAGCAGGACATTGGACTACTGAGGTCCGAGACACCGACCACCGTCAACCGCTGACCGTCGGCTGTCTCCCCGCGTTGCATTCACCACTCACGCAACCTGGAGGCCTCTATGAGTCATGCCCCTGCATTCATCACCTGCTCCGACCTGTACTTCGACTGGCCCGACGGCACCCCCGTCTTCGACGGATTCTCGGTCGCCGTCGGACCCGGCCGCACCGGCCTGATCGGTCTCAACGGCTGTGGCAAATCCACGCTGCTGAAGCTGATCGCCGGTGAACTGGCCGCTTCGGACGGCCAGTTGTCGGTCTCCGGCACGATCGGCTACCTGCCGCAGAACCTCACGCTCGACACCGCGCTACGGGTCGACGAGGCACTCGGCATCCGCGAGACCCGCGCCGCCCTGCACGCCATCGAGGCGGGCGAGGCCACCGAGGCCAACTTCACCGTCGTCGGCGACGACTGGGACGTGGAGGAGCGGGCGACGGCCATGCTCGACCAGCTCGGGCTGGCCCGGATCGGACTGGACCGCACCGTCGGCGAGCTGTCGGGCGGCGAGTGCGTGCTGCTGCGGCTGGCCGCGCTGCTGCTCGCGCGCCCCGACGTGCTGCTGCTGGACGAGCCCACCAACAACCTGGACCTGCGCGCACGGCGCCGCCTCTACGCGGCGGTCGAGTCCTGGACGGGGGTGATGGTCCTGGTCAGCCACGACCGGGAGCTCCTGGAGCGGGTCGACCAGATCGCCGATCTGCACGACGGCGAAGTCCGCTGGTACGGAGGGAACTTCACGGACTACGAGGAGATGCTCGCCGCCGAGCAGGAGTCGGCCGAGCGGATGGTCCGGGTCGCGGAGGCCGACGTACAGCGGCAGAAGCGCGAACTGGCCGACGCTCACGTCAAGTTGGCGCGGCGCAAGCGGTACGGCCAGAAGATGTTCGAGAACAAGCGCGAGCCGAAGATCGTGATGGGCGCCCGCAAGCGCGCGGCGCAGGAATCGGCGGGCAAGCACCGCATCATGCACACGGAGAAGCTCGAGCAGGCGAAGGAGCGTCTCGACCAGGCGGTGGAGGCGGTGCGCGACGACGACGAGATCCGCATCAAGCTGCCCGCCACCCAGGTCCCGCCCGGGCGGCGCGTCCTGACCCTCAGCGACCTACGGCCGGCCCACGGGGCGGCCGTACGTGGCGAGTGGGAGCTGCGCGGTCCGGAGCGGATCGCGCTGGTGGGGCGCAACGGTTCGGGCAAGACCACGCTGCTGCGCACGATCGCCGGGCAACTCGCGCCGCTGTCCGGCGAGGCGGTTGCTCATGTGACCACGCGGTTCCTGCCGCAGCGCCTCGACGTGCTGGACGAGAGCCGTTCGGTGGTGGAGAACGTGGCGCGGTTCGCCCCGCAGGCCACGAACAACCTGGTCCGGGCGCGGCTGGCGCACTTCCTGTTCCGGGGCGCCCGGGCGGACCGGCCGGCGGGCACCCTGTCGGGCGGCGAGCGGTTCCGGGCGGCGCTGGCGGCGCTGCTGTTGGCGGAGCCGGCTCCGCAGCTGTTGATGCTCGACGAGCCGACGAACAATCTGGACCTGGCGAGCGTGCGGCAGTTGACGGGCGCCCTGGAGTCCTACGAGGGCGCGCTCGTGGTGGCGAGCCACGACGTGCCGTTCCTGGAGTCGATCGGCGTCACGCGGTGGCTGCTGCTGGACGGCGAACTACGGCCGACGACCGCCGAGGAGGTCCGGGAGACGCTGTGGCACGACTGACCGGCTGTCGTCGCGGGTCATCGCCAACGCGGCAGTAAGGCCCAGGATTTGGTGCCCCCCATTGGGGTCAGGACGGGGGTGAGTCCCCAGTCCCCGCCGCAGGCCTCGACGGCCGCGGCGAGCAGCCACATCCCGCGGCTGCGCCGGCGCCGGCACTCCTCGCTCGCCTCGGGCGAGGAGTGCGCCGGGTGCTGGTCGTAGACGACGATCCGCAGCGCGTCGAACTGCCAGCGGATCTTCAGCATCATCTCCTTGTCGGGCGTGAAGCGGTGGGCGTACGCCACGAGTTCGGAGGCGGCGAGGGCCGCGGTGTCGCACAGGTCGGTCAGACCGTGCCGGGTGAGCAGGGACCGGACGACGGAGCGGGCGGTGCCCGCGCAGTAGGCGCCGCCTGGCAGGCGTATCGAGTAGTTCAGCTTCTCCGCCTCGGACGGGATCCGCCGGGGCTCATGGACCGACCGCAGGCCACGGAGAGTGCCCGTCATCGTGCTGCTCCAAGTATGGGTGTGATCGACAGCCGTGTGATCAAAGACCGGTTGGTCATGGAGTGGTCATACGGGGCCAGGAGGTCGCCCCGTGTGAGACTTGCACTACCGACCGTAGCGTAACCCGGTGCACAGTGCTACTACTTGTCTGATGAGTTGATGATTTCTCAGGGCATTTCAGGATTGGTACGGCTCTCGGGCCTGCCGAGCAGCGAAGGAGAGGGCGCCCGTGCCACCCAGGAGCACGCCGACCGCGAGGCAGCAGCGCCTGGGGTCCGAGCTGCGCAAACTCCGCGAGGCGTCGGGCATGACGGTCCAGCAGGCCGCGGCTCTCCTGGGGGTCGACCGCACGCGGATCCCGAACATCGAATCCGGCCGGATCGGCATCAGCGCCGAGCGTGTCCGCACCCTCGCGTTCAACTACGACTGCCCCGACACGGGCCTCGTCGACCTGCTCGCGACGATGGCGCAGGAGCGGGACAAGGGGTGGTGGGAGCAGCACCGGGGGATGCTTCCGCCGGGCCTGCTCGACATCTGTGAACTGGAGCACCACTCCGTCGGGTTGCACACCGCGGTCACCACGCACATACCCGGGCTGCTGCAGACCGAGGCGCACGCGCGGGCGGTCTTCGACACCGCCGACCCGCCGCTGCCGGAGCCGGATCTGCAGGCCCGGCTCGCGCTGCGGATGAGCCGGCAGCAGGTGTTCGCGCGGGAGCGGCCACCGCTGTACGAGGCGGTGGTGCACGAGGCCGCCCTGCGGATGCAGTTCGGCGGGCCGAAGGTCGCCCGGGCCCAGCTGGAGCACATTCTGGAGCAGTCGGAACGGGCGCGTACGACGGTGCTGGTCATCCCCTTCACCGCCGGCGGGTTCCCCGGTGCCGGGCAGTCCTTCACCTACGCCGCGGCCGAAGCGTCCCAGCTCGACACCGTGCAGCTCGACAGCTCGCACGGCTCGATGCTGCTGGACTCGTACATGAAGCTGCAGCGGTACCGGGGGCTGCTGGAGCGACTGCGCTCGCTGGCGCTGCCCGCGGCCCCCTCCCGCGATTTCATCCACGCCGTCGCACAGAGCCTCTGACCGGACCCGCCGAGGAGAGACGTACGTCATGAACACGACCACCCCGACCATCACGACCGGCGCGACCGCCGCGAACGGCACGAGCAAGATCTCCTGGGACGAGGCCTTCTGCAGCGAGGGAGCCAACTGCTTCCGCTTCGGACGCGACGCCGAGGGGAAGGCGTACATCGGAACGACGGCGTCCGCGACGTACGTCACCGACTCGATCGACGCCCTCCGAGCACTGATCTCCGCGGTCAAAGCAGGCGCGGCGGACCACCTTCTGGCGTGACTTTGCCCTTTCCGGAGCCTTTCAATCCGCCCTCAAACTGCATAGATAACTGGATGTAACCAGACATACACCTGCCGGGGACTTGGCTGGTCTTGATGTCACGCTTAACCTACGACTCCGTAGGCTACGGAACCGTAGGTAATTCGCTTTGCACCCAGGAGTACCCGTGACGATCACCTCTCCCCACCTCGGCAGCTCGGAGGCGTGGACCGACGCCAAGCTGCTGTACGCGCTGGAAGAGGTGGTCGAGAAGGAGCTCAACCGCCATCTGAAGGTCACCAAGGACTGGATGCCCCACGAGTACGTCCCGTGGAGCGACGGCCGGAACTTCCCGGGCTTCTTCGAGGACGGCGAGGCCTGGGACCCGGAGCAGTCCAAGGTCACCGAGATCGGCAAGATCGCGCTGGTCGTGAACCTGCTGACCGAGGACAACCTCCCCAGCTACCACCACGAGATCGCGACCCTCTTCGGCCGCAACGGCGCCTGGGGCACCTGGGTGCACCGCTGGACCGCCGAGGAAGGCCGCCACGGCATCGTGATGCGCGACTACCTGCTGGCCTCGCGCGCCGTGGACCCGGACAAGCTGGAAGCGTTCCGGATGCAGCACATGTCGGAGGGCTTCGAGTCCGACAACCGCCACTCGATGCTGCACTCGGTGGCGTACGTGGCCTTCCAGGAACTGGCCACCCGCATCTCGCACCGCAACACCGGCCACCAGTCCGGTGACCCGGTCTGCGACCGGATGCTGGCACGCATCGCGCAGGACGAGAACCTGCACATGATCTTCTACCGCAACCTGCTCGGCGCGGCCTTCGAGATCGCCCCGGACCTGACGATGCAGGCCGTGCGGGACGTCGTGGTCAACTTCCGGATGCCCGGACACGGCATGCCCGGCTTCGAGCGGATGGCCGCGCAGATGGCGATCGGCGGGGTCTACAACCTGCGGATCCACCACGACGACGTGCTGAGCCCCGTGATCCGCTTCCTAAAGATCATGGACATCGACGGCCTGGGCCCCGACGGCCAGAAGGCCCAGGAGGAGCTCGGCCTGTTCATGAACGGCCTGGACTCCGAGGCCCGCAAGTTCGACGAGCGCCTGGCCGCCCGCGCGGCGCGCATCGCGGCCCGCAAGGGCTGAACCCGGGCCTGACCGGTTTCGGCTCCCTCCGGGGAGTGACGCGGATTCCCCTGGCAGAGCACCGCTCTGCCAGGGTTTCGCGTCATGACCTCGCTGCAGGTGGACATCGACCAGCTGACCCGACTGACGCGCGCCCTGGACTCGTCCCTGGTCTCCTTACGGGAAGCCCGGCGGGCGCTCGACCACGTACGGGCCGACGAGCTGGGCACCGCGGAGCTCGACCGGGCGTGCGACGCGTTCCAGGAGCGCTGGGCGTACGGCACTCGGGAGCTGACCAAACGGGTCAAGGCCGTGCGGGAGGGCGTGGACCGCAGCGCTTCGGAGTACGCGGAGCTGGAGGAGGCCATCCGCGCGGCCTTCCACCGGGCGGCGGCCGGACGTGGCTGACCACGCGGCGCTGGGCTTCGACCCGGCCCCGGGAAATCCGGCGGCGGTCCTCGCCCTGACGAAGAAGCTCTCCGCCTCGGCGAACTCCCTCGGGGAGGCTTCCCGGGTCGTGAAGGCCCTGGTCTCCCACAGCTCCTCCTGGCAGGGCGAGGCCGCCACCACCTTCCGCGCGTCCCTCTCCCAGGACCTCCCCCGCTACCTCGGCTCGGCGCACACCTCCTTGGCGGAGGCCGCCCGCCGGCTCTCGGGCTGGCACGACACCCTGGTCTCCCACCGCGCGCTGGCTGCCCGCTACGAGTCCCAGGCCGCCGCCGCGAAGACGGAGGAGGCCCTGTCCGACGCCCGCCGCCTGGCCCACGAACTGGCCTCGGAACACAGCACGGCGGCCCGCGGGGTGGCCCGAGCCCTGAGCGCGGCGACGGACCGGCTGGCCCCGAAGGAGCCGAGCTGGCTGGCGTCGACCTGGCACAAGATCGTGGACGACCCGGGCGACGCCTTGTCGAACGCGTCGGCGATCCTGGGCTTCATTGGTGCCGCGGTCGCTCTTGCATTCCCACCAGTCGGCCTCGCGATCATGCTCGTCGGAAGCGGTCTGTCCCTGGCGGCGCTGGCAACACACACGGCCGACCCGAAGTTCCGAAAGTCCTTGGGGGACGGATTCACGAAGGGCCAGTTCGACGCGGACTTCTGGAAGAGCAGCGTGACGCTGATCGGTGACGCTGTTGGCACGGTGCCGGGAGTAGCTTCGCTCGCCTCAGGAGCCAAGGCTGGTACGGCAGCCGCCCGCGCGGCAATGGCCGCCGCCCCTGAGGGCAGCGCGCTGGCAGGGCTCGCCCCGGGGGCAACCGCGTTTCGGCAGGCGGCATGGACGACCGGTGAAACAGTGCGACAAGTGGAGAGCCCCCTCGCTGCATGGGCAATGCAGTCAACGACTCAAGTCGCCAGGGACCGGGTGGGCGTTGCCGTGGCAGGCACAGGTGCCTTGACCGCTGGCCTCGACTACGCCACTGAGAAGGAAGCAGTCGAACACGGCTCAACAGCAGTGGACGGCTCTCGGTGTGTCCTGGACGATGCCCCTACGGCCATCAAAAAGTCGAGCCGCGTCTGGTCGGTGCTGCGGACGTGACACCTCAAAGCGCCATCCCCACAGTCTGGTTCCGCCTGCCTCCCGGCTTTCACAACATTGGTCCCGGCGACAGGGAGTCCTTGAACATGTTTGCCGAGGCTCTCGGCAGCCCTGCTTCCCAACGGGAATTGGCCCAGCTCATGGACAGTCTCGAGGAGCTGGCAGGGCACGACGTAGTAACCACCGCGATCGGCTTTCATCCCGAGGAGTCGATTGGCGTCGCCACCTCGCTCTTCTCTCTGACGATCCGGCGTGCCGAACAGCCCAACCCTCGCCTCACCGTGGCACGCGCAGCCTTGACCCTCGCACGCTCCCCGCTATGGACCAGCTCGGTCCGCAGGGTTGTTGACCTGCCGTCAACTCTCCCTTGCTGCTTGGTAACCGGGATTATTTCCGTGCCAGATGTGGAGCAACAGCTATTTCAGGCCAGACTCGCGACCGTGCACTCAGATGGACTTCATCTGCTCGTCCTCGACCTGACCAGCGCCTCTGCCCAGCACGCTGAGGCATACACGGACATCCTCGAAGCGATCGCACACACCATCTGCTTTTCCGACCCCGACCTGAGGCCGCCGACTGCGGCCGGGACTTCACGCATCCTGGAAGTGCTCCTATGAGCATCACGCTCACCAAAGTCGCCTGGGACCACCCTCCAACGGTTGCCGGTTACAGGCGATTGGCCACGCGTCGTCTCGGCTGGGTGCTCAGTCTCAGCGGCCCTCCGCTGGTGGCGCTGGCCAGCTTCGACGTCATCCCTCACGCCCGGACGGGCTTCGCACTGATCACCATGCTGGTGGCGCCCTTTCTCCCCTTGATGGTGATCGCATACTTCAGGCGCCGCCGCATTGCCGCCGTACTCCAGGCGTACCCCTGGCGCGAGTGGCAGTGCCTCCACCCGATCCGGCCGCCCGGGAGTCCGGTGACGATCACTATCCCGTTCCGGGAGGACTTCACTGCCACGTTCAGGATCATCCCGCTTCCCGTCGAGCTCTCCGCTCGGGACAACGGCCACCCGGACCGCATCTGGTTCGCCGGCGACCCCCGCTTCGGCGGAGTGGTGTCACCAGTCGGTGGCCACTACCCCGTGCGGGTCGTGGCCCATGTGCCGCGGCGGGAGGAGTGCGGAGGGGAAGGGTTCGAGCTCGCCCTGCGCGTGGGGCTGGTGCGGCCGAACGGCAAGGGCACTCGCACCTGATCAGCGGCGCGGCCTAAGGGCCAATCGCTCGGCCTCGGACAGGCCGCCCCACACGCCGAAGCGCTCGTCATTGGCCAGGGCGTACTCCAGGCACGCCACCCGCCCCTCGCAAGCCCCGCACAGCCGCTTCGCGTCGCGCAGGGACGAGCCGGGCTCCGGGAAGAAGAAGCCGGGGCCCGTCTGGGCGCAGAGGGCGAGGTCGTACCAGGCTGGGGCGGCAGTACCGGTGGCAGTGGTGGTGGTGTTCATCGACATGCCGGTGATACTGACCCCCACCGATGGACGTCCGATCAACGACTGATCAACACCTCGTCACGGCCCCGCCGGCGGCGCACTGGCTATGATCGCGAACCGCGCTCCGAAGGGGTCCGCCAGCTTGGCGAAGCGGCCGACGCCCTCCATGAACACCGGGGTGAGGCGGACCTTTCCGCCCGACTCCTCCGCCTTCGCCGCCGTCACGTCGCAGTCGGCGACCTCGAAGTACGGCGTCCAGTAGGGCCGTTCGGCGTCCTCCACCGGGTCCACCGAGATCGGGACCAGACCGCCGAAGGACGCCTCGTCCGTCGTGCCGGCCGGCCTGGCCATCGTGTACGTGCCGCCCTCGAACGGCATTTCGCTGATCTCCCAGCCGAGCACCGCGCGGTAGAAGTCGGCCGACCCGGCCACGTCGCTCGTGTACAGCTCCGTCCAGGTGAGGGAACCCACCTGCGTCACCACACCCAGGCCCTTGTTCTGCCCGGGCTGCCACACCCCGAAGCCCACCCCCGCGGGGTCGGTGAAGAGGGCCATGCGGCCGAAGTCCATGACGTCCATCGGCTCGAACGTCACCGTGCCGCCCGCCTTCGTCACGGCCGCCGCCGTGGCGTCGGCGTCCGGGGTCTGGAAGTACACCGTCCAGGCCGACGGGTTCTGCTCCGCCGGGACGGTCATGCCGCCGGCGACCGTTTTGTGGTCGAGGTGGAACATGCCGTATCCCCCGACCTCCTCGCCGCCCGGCTGGAAGTCCCAGTCGAACAGTCCCTCGTAGAACCTGGCGGCCGCGTCGACATCCGGCGTCCCGAGGTCCACCCAGTTCGGGGAGCCGTCCTTGTAGTCCGTGGTGAGCATGGTCCGCACTCCTTCCGGCCGGTACCGCCGTCGCCGGCGCTCGCTGCCCCGTCCCGTTCTGTCCTGTCCTCTTCGAGCATGGCACCCCCCACTGACAGCGGCCCGACCACAGAGTGAACGACCGTGCGTTCGGTAAGATGGATCCATGGCAGACGGACGCGTGGAACGAGGCAATCAGACGCGGCGCACCGTCCTCGACCGGACGATGAGCATCGCCTCCGTGGACGGGCTGGAAGGCCTGTCCCTCGGGAAGATCGCCACGGATCTGGGTCTGAGCAAGAGCGGCGTGTTCGCCCTGTTCGGCTCCAAGGAGGACCTCCAGCTCGCCACCGTCCGCGCCGCCGTGGACGTCTTCGTCGAGCACGTCGTGCGGCCCGTGCACGCGGATCCCGCCGGTGTCGCCAAGGTGTGGCGGGTGTGCGAGCTGTGGCTCGAGTACTCCGGGCGCCGGATCTTCCCCGGCGGATGCTTCTTCTATTCGGTCTCCGCCGAGTTCGACGCGCGCCCCGGCCCGGTGCGCGACGAGGTCGCCAAGGTGCGTTCCGACTGGACGCGTTACCTGGAGCGGGTGCTGGACGAGGCCCGGCTGGTGGGCGGGTTCCGGGAGGGGTTCGACCCGGCGGACGTGCCGCAGGTCGCCTTCGAGATGATGGCCCTGATGGAGCTGGGCAACGCGCATTCCGTCCTGCACGAGGACCCGGTGGCATACGAGCGCGCCGGCCGAGGCATCCTCGACCGGCTGCGGGCCGTGGCGGCCGCCCCGGGGGAGCTCCCGCAGAGGCCGCCCGCGTTCACTTCCGCCGGCTGACCTCGCGCCCGCGCATCGAGAAGCCCACCGCCGCCGCGCCGAGCGCCGCCAGCGCCGCCATCAGGAAGACCGCCCGCCAGTGGTCCCCGGCTCCGGTGAGCAGGGCCGCGGTGGCGGCGACGCCGAGCGCGCCGCCCAGTTGCCGGGCCGTCATCAGCAGTCCGCTGCCGGCGGCGAACCGCTGTGCCGGGAGGGTCGCGGAGACCGCGGTGGAGAGCGCGGTCAGGCTCACGCCGATGCCGAGGCCTCCCAGCAGGCCCGCCGGGAGGAAGACCTGGGCGTACGAGGTGGAGGCGTCGGCCCAGCCCCACAGCAGCAGGGCGTTCGCGGCGAACAGCAGGCAGCCGACGGTGACCGCCGCCCACTGCAGGCGGGCCGGTACGCGCCTGCCGACGACGAGCGCTCCCACCATGGCGAACAGTGCTCCCGGGGTGACACCGAAGCCGGCCTCCAAGGGCGAGTAGTCCCAGCGGGCGATGAGGTACGAAGGGCCGGTCAGCAGCCAGGCGTACATGGCCGCCCCGAAGAGCAGGGCTGACAGGTTGGCCCGGGCGAAGACCGGGGCGCGCCACAGGTCCAGGTCGATCGCCGGGGCCGGGTGGCGGCGCGAGCGGTACAGCGCGGTGGCGGTCGACAGGACTCCGCCGCCTACGAGTCCCAGTACCGCGGGGTCGGTCCAGCCCCACTCCTGACCTTGGGACAGGCCGGCGACCACGCCCGCGATGCCGAGGGCGAGGGTGGCCGTACCGATCGGATCGGGGAATCGGCGTGCCCTGCGCGCGTCCCGGGGCACGACGCGAGCCGCGGCCCAGCAGACGGCCAGGCCGAGCGGGACGTTGACGAGGAAGATCGCGCGCCAGTCCCAGGCTTCGACGAGGAGGCCGCCCAGGCTGGGGCCGACCGCGGCGGCGAGTCCGCCTGCGGCGCCCCAGGCGCCGAGGGCCGCGGCCCGCCGCTCGGGCGGGGTGTGCACGAGTACGAGGGCCAGCGCGGCCGGGATCATCCCGGCGGCCGCCGCCCCCTGGAGGGCACGGGCCGCGATGAGGAGGTCGCCGGTGGGGGCCGCGCTCGCGGCGAGCGAGGTGAGGGTGAAGGCGAAGGCGGAGCCGAGGAACAGGGCCCGCCGACCCAAGGTGTCCGCGAGGCGCCCGGCGGCGGCCAGCAGCGCGGCGAACAGGACCGCGTAGCCGCTGACCACCCAGGTCAGCCGGGCCAGCGACACCTCGGGGAAGGCCCGCCGCAGGTCGGGGAAGGCGACGTTGACGACGGTGGCGTCGAGGAAGGCGAGGAAGGTGACGGCGCAGGCGAGGAGGAGGATCCGGCCCGGGGCGGCGCCGCCGCCGGTCGAGTCGGTGAGGGCGGGCCCAGGGCGGGTGGTGGTGCTCATCGGGTTGCCGCCGGGAGCTCGACGGTGCTTTCGGCGAGGACGTTCGGGGCGGTGATGAACTCGACGGCGGTCGCGATGACTTCGGGGTCGGCGAGGATGCGCCGATGGCCGAGCCCGCTGGTCTCGATCAGGCGGGCCCGGTCTCCGTGGGCTGCCGCGATGGCGCGGGACTGGGCCGGGTTTGCGATGTCGTCGTCCGTGTCGTGGATGAGCAGCATCGGAACCGGGACGTCGGTCGGCCGCCAACTGGCGTCGAGGCGCTGCCAGATGTCGGCGTCGCCGGGGAAGAGGCGCTGCTCGACGTGGCGGCGCAGAACACGCTCGACCGCCTCGCCCACGCCCAGTCGGGCGCGGAACTGCTCCATGAGGTAGCCGAACTCGGCGATTCCCCCGATGGCGACCACCCGGCCGGCGCGGACCCGGTCCCGCAGGGTGAAGAGGCCGGCGAGGACGCCGATGGAGTGGGCGAGGACGGCCGAGAAGTCCCCGTGCTCGGCGTGCAGCAGGCGGATGATCTCGCGGTAGTCACGGACCGTGGCGGCCCGGCCGCCGGATTCGCCGTGGCCGGGCGAGTCGAAAGCGATCACGGTGCGGCCCTGCGCCCGCAGCGCCTCGACGAAGCCGGCGAACCGCGAGGCACGCGAGGACCAACCGTGCACCACGAGGACGGGCTGGCCGCCGTCCCCCCAGCGGTAGGTGGTGACGGGTACGCCCCGCACGAGCAGCCGCCCGGTCTCGGCCCGCGCCATCACCTCCGCCTCATCGGGGCGCAGCAGCGGCCGGCCGAGCGGACGGACGAACAACGCGAACACGCGGGGTCCGACCAGGCCCGGGGCGAGCCGGGCGGTGGTGTTGAGGGTGATGCGCAGGAGTGAAGCCATGGGATGCATGCCCGGTTCTCCGGATCTCCGCTGGAAGGCCAGATGGCGACGGCAGGATGATGGCGGAGATACTAGCACGATCGTTCGTGTTCTTTTCTGGTCGAATGCATGCCCGCACGGCAGGACGCGGACCGGTGAGCCTCGTGTCGTGTCCTGCCGTGCCGGCCCGTCAACTCCCTTGCGAAGCGGGCGAGGTCAGGGCTCGTGTTTGGCGCGGCTCGGTTGGACGCGCTTGGGCTCGCCCGGCATTTTCGGGTAGTCCGGCGGGTACGGCATGTCGCCCAGGCCGTGTTCGTGTTCGTCGCGGGCGGCGAGGTCGAGCACGGCGTCCAGGGTGAAGGCGTGGTCGTCCATGTCCGCGTGCAGGTCGCCCAGTTCGGCGAAGCGGGCCGGCATCGTCACGATGTCGAAGTCGCGCGGTTCCGCGTCGTCCACCTCGTCCCAGCGCAGCGGGGCCGAGACCGGGGCGTGCGGACGGGGGCGGATGGAGTAGGCGGAGGCGATCGTGCGGTCGCGGGCCGTCTGGTTGTAGTCGACGAAGATCCGCTCGCCTCGCTCCTCCTTCCACCAGGCCGTCGTGACCTTGCCCGGCATCCGGCGCTCCAGTTCCCTGCCGAGGGCGATCGCGCACCGGCGGACTTCGGTGAAGGTCCAGCGCGGGGCGATCGGCACGAAGACGTGCAGGCCTCGGCCGCCCGAGGTCTTCGGCCAGCCGCGCAGACCCAGTTCCTCCAGCAGGGCGCGCAGTTCGTGGGCGGCCGCCACCGCGTGGTGGTAGTCGGTGCCCGGCTGCGGGTCCAGGTCGATGCGCAGTTCGTCGGGGCGGTCGGTGTCCTCGCGCCGCACCGGCCAAGGGTGGAAGGTGAGGCAGCCCAGGTTGGCGGCCCACAGGACGGCCGCCGGCTCGGTGGGGCAGATCTCGTCCGCCGAGCGTCCGCTGGGGAAGGCGATGTGGGCGGTCGGGATCCAGTCGGGGAGGTTCTTCGGAGCGCGCTTCTGGAAGAAGGACTCGCCCTCCACCCCGTCCGGGTAGCGCTCCAGGGTCGTGGGCCGGTCGCGCAGGGCGCGCGTGATGCCCGCCGCGACGGACAGGTAGTACTGGGCGACGTCCCTCTTGGTGAGGCCGCGTTCGGGGAAGTACACCTTGTCCGGGTTGGACAGGCGGACCGTGCGCCCGCCCGCGTCCAGCTCGATCGCATTTCCGGCAGCACCCATGTGGGCCACGTTAGGCGGGCCCGGCCGGCAGCGCATACCGGGCGGGTCCGGACGTACCACCGCAGAATCGGGAGCATGGATCTGCCGGTGATGCCCCCCGTGAAACCGATGCTCGCCAAGTCCGTGGCCAAGATCCCGCCCGGCATGCAGTACGAGGCCAAGTGGGACGGCTTCCGGGCGATCGTGCACCGCGACGGCGCCGAGATCGAAATCGGCAGTCGGACGGGTAAGTCCCTGACCAGGTATTTTCCGGAGTTGGTGGCGGCTCTGCGGAGCAATCTGCCCGCCCGTTGCGTCGTGGACGGGGAGATCGTGATCATCCATGACGGACGGCTCGACTTCGACCGGCTGACCGAGCGGATCCATCCCGCCGCCTCCCGCGTGAAACTGCTCGCCGAGACGACCCCCGCCAGTTTCGTCGCCTTCGACCTCCTCGCGCTCGGCGAGGAAGCGCTCCTCGACACCCCGCTCAACGAGCGCCGCACCGCCCTTGCCCAATCCCTCTCCACCGCTCGACCCCCCGTCCATCTCGCGCCCGCGACCACGGATCCCGCGCTCGCGCGGGAGTGGTTCGAGCGGTTCGAAGGCGCCGGACTCGACGGGGTGATCGCCAAACCGCTCGATCTCCCCTACCGACCCGATGCCCGCCTCATGTTCAAGATCAAGCACGAACGTACTGCCGACGCCGTCGTCGCGGGTTTCCGTTTCCACAAGAGCGGTCCGATTGTCGGATCGCTGCTGCTGGGGTTGTACGACAGCCACGGCGCCCTCCAGCACGTGGGCGTGTGCGCCGCCTTTCCCATGAAGCGCCGTGCCGAGCTGGTGGAGGAGCTCGAACCGCTGCGGATGGAGGACCCGACCGGGCACCCCTGGGCGGCCTGGGCCGAGGAGTCCGCGCACGAGAGCGCCCGGCTGCCCGGCGCGCAGAGCCGCTGGACCGGCAAGAAGGACCTGTCCTGGATGCCGCTGCGCCCCGAGCGGGTCGTCGAAGTCGCCTACGACCACATGGAGGGCGACCGCTTCCGGCACACCGCCCAGTTCCGCCGCTGGCGGCCCGACCGGGAGCCGGAGAGCTGTACGTACGCCCAATTGGAGGAGGTCGTCGGCTACGACCTGGCGGAGGTGCTCGGAGTCGGCCCGGACACCGCGCTCTAGTGCTGTGACCGGAAAGGTTCACCGGGTCACAGCACTAGTAGGGCTTGGTCAGGTTGATTCGCGTGCGGGTATGTCGCGGTGGCAGGTGGGGCAGGCGCCGGCCCAGGTGGCGAGGAGGA
>NZ_JBHWJY010000125.1:0-17745 GCF_042731135.1 Streptomyces sp. NPDC059874 | reverse complement strand
GCCCCTTCCGGGTACGGGTGGGATCAGGCGTAGACGGGACCGGTGAACTTCTCGCCCGGGCCCTGGCCCGGCTCGTCCGGGACGATCGAGGCCTCGCGGAAGGCGAGCTGGAGGGACTTCAGGCCGTCGCGCAGCGGCGCGGCGTGGAAGGAGCTGATCTCGGTGGCGCTGGCGGTCACCAGACCGGCCAGGGCGTTGATCAGCTTGCGGGCCTCGTCGAGGTCCTTGTGCTCGGAGTCCGGCTTGTCCAGGCCCAGATTGACCGCCGCGGCGCTCAGCAGGTGCACGGCCACCGTGGTGATGACCTCGACGGCCGGTACTTCCGCGATGTCGCGGGTCATGTCGTCGTAATCGGGCGTGGAAGCGGAGGGCGTCGCGTCAGTCATGCGGACCACGATAGGCCGTCGAGCGGGCGGTCACGCGCGGTGCTAGTATGTACTTCGACCGGCCGGACACCTGCGTGCCCGGCCCACAAGTGGAGGCTCCGATTCTCCCACCTGACCACCCTCCGGGGAGGCAGGTCACCGGTCAGGCGGCATCCATCGTTCCGTACGGACGATGGAAAGCTGCCCGAGTCTGCGCCCCGCGGTTCGCACGCGTCGGTGCTCCGGTTGTTTTGGAGCCCCTGCCTGTGCCCGGCGGGGCTTTTTTGATTCTCCCGCTGCGGTCGGTCTGACGGAAATACACGTCAGCGGCTGTCTGCCAGGCAGCCGTGTGGTGCTACCGAGGAGGATCCATCAGCACCGAGCCCCGCATCAACGACCGGATTCGCGTTCCCGAGGTTCGACTCGTCGGTCCCAGCGGCGAGCAGGTCGGCATCGTGCCGCTTGCCAAGGCGCTTGAACTCGCACAGGAGTACGACCTCGACCTGGTCGAGGTAGCGGCCTCCGCACGCCCGCCGGTCTGCAAGCTCATGGACTACGGCAAGTTCAAGTACGAGTCGGCCATGAAGGCCCGTGAGGCGCGCAAGAACCAGGCGCACACGGTCATCAAGGAAATGAAGCTCCGGCCGAAGATCGACCCGCACGACTATGACACCAAGAAGGGTCACGTCGTTCGGTTCCTCAAGCAGGGCGACAAGGTCAAGATCACGATCATGTTCCGTGGTCGCGAGCAGTCCCGGCCGGAACTCGGCTACCGACTGCTGCAGCGTCTCGCTTCGGACGTCGAGGAGCTCGGCTTCATCGAGTCGAACCCGAAGCAGGACGGCCGAAACATGATCATGGTTCTCGGTCCGCACAAGAAGAAGACCGAGGCCATGGCCGAAGCCCGCGAGGCGCAGGCCGCCCGCAAGGCCGAGCGCCAGGGTGTCGCCGCCACGGACGAGGAGGCTCCTTCCGAGGAGGCCGCCCCGGTCGAGGCGACGAACACCGAGGATGCCGAGGTCACCGAGGTCACCGAGGCCGCCGCCGACGAGGCGAACGCCGAGGCCTGATCCCGAGGCAGCCTGTCTCGGATCACCCGACACAACATGACGCTCCCGCTCGCCGGTCCCACCCGGATCGGCGAGGGAGCGCCACCGACGAGGAGATAACGGCGCTATGCCGAAGAACAAGACGCACAGCGGTACCAAGAAGCGCTTCAAGGTCACCGGCTCCGGCAAGGTGCTCCGCGAGCGCGCCGGCAAGCGCCACCTGCTCGAGCACAAGTCGTCCCGCATCACCCGCCGCCTCACCGGCACCGCGGAGATGGCCCCCGGCGACGCCGCGAAGATCAAGAAGCTTCTCGGCAAGTGATGTTCTCCGCTCCCGTGCCGGGAGCGGATGAGCGTCAGGACCGGGACCCCATCGAATTCGGGCCGTGTGAAGACACCCACGGCCCCGCTACAAGGAGTAAAAAGTGGCACGCGTCAAGCGGGCAGTAAACGCCCACAAGAAGCGCCGGGCGATCCTCGAGGCGGCCTCCGGCTACCGCGGTCAGCGTTCGCGCCTGTACCGCAAGGCCAAGGAGCAGGTCACCCACTCGCTGGTCTACAACTTCAACGACCGCAAGAAGCGCAAGGGCGACTTCCGTCAGCTGTGGATCCAGCGCATCAACGCCGCTGCCCGCCAGAACGGCATGACGTACAACCGCCTCATCCAGGGTCTGAAGGCCGCCAACATCGAGGTGGACCGCAAGATCCTCGCCGAGCTGGCCGTCAACGACGCCAACGCGTTCGCCGCGCTGGTCGAGGTCGCTCAGAAGGCCCTCCCGGCCGACGTCAACGCCCCCAAGGTCGCTGCCTAAGGGCTAGCCGGCCCAGCTACCACGGGGCCGGCCCCCACGGACCCGCAGGCATTCGCCTGCGGGTCCGTGTGCTTTCCCCAGCGGGCTTCCCGCAGCCCCGGAACTTCGAAAGAGAACCGCAGACACCATGGGTCACCCCGACGAGCTGATCTCCCCCCGGTCCCCGAGGGTGGCCGCCGCCCGGCGCCTGGCGCGGCGCAACTTCCGCACCAAGGAGCGCCGGTTCATCGCCGAGGGCCCCCAGGCGGTCCGCGAGGCCGTCGAGCACCGCGGAGCCGAGGGCGCGTCGACCCTGATCGAGCTGTTCGCCACCGTCGAGGCCGCCGAGCGGTACGCGGACATCGTCGAAGCCGCCGTGCTGGCCGGGGCGCGCGTGCACTACGCCTCCGACGAGGTGCTCGCCGAGGTCTCGCAGACCGTCACCCCGCAGGGCCTCGTCGGCGTCTGCCACTTCCTCGACTCGCCCTTCGAGGACATCCTCAAGGCGCGGCCCAGGCTGGTCGCCGTCCTCGCGCACGTCCGCGACCCCGGCAACGCCGGTACGGTGCTGCGCTGCGCGGACGCCGCAGGCGCCGACGCCGTCGTACTGACCGACGCCTCCGTGGACCTGTACAACCCCAAGTCCGTACGGGCCTCCGTGGGATCCCTCTTCCACCTGCCGGTGGCGGTCGGCGTCCCGGTGGAGCAGGCCGTCGAGGGCCTGCGCGCGGCGGGCGTACGGATCCTCGCGGCCGACGGGGCCGGTGAGGACGACCTGGACGCCGAACTGGACGCGGGCACCATGGGCACCCCCTCGGCCTGGGTCTTCGGCAACGAGGCGTGGGGGCTGCCGGAGGAGACGCGGGCGCTCGCGGACGCCGTCGTACGGGTCCCGATCCACGGCAAGGCGGAGAGCCTGAACCTCGCGACGGCCGCCGCCGTGTGCCTGTACGCGTCGGCGCGTGCACAGCGGGCGCCCGGAGGGTGCCGCTCCGTGACCCCCAGCTAGTAATGTGGCGGCCCGGGGGCCCACTGCGCTACTCGGAGATGTGGGGTACGGGGACATGACCGTCGGTACGAACAGCTCACCGGGGGCCGCCGGAGCCGCTGCCGCGGCCGAGGAAGGCTTCCGGGGCACCCCCGAACCCCGAGGTCCCGGCCGGGCCGGCGGCGAACCCGCGCAGGACCGCGCGAGCGGGCAGCCCGCCGCCCACACCGGCGTCCCCCCGCGGGCCACCGGCCCGGACTCCCCGGGCGTCGCCCCCGGCGAGGCGGCCGTTTTCGGGCTCGACCCCGACGAGCTTCCCGACGGGCTCGTCGTCGCCGACGACACGGGCCGCGTGATCTGCTTCAACCGGGCTGCCGTCCGCATCACCGCCATCGCGGCCCACGAGGCCCTCGGCGCCCGCATCGACCGGGTGCTCCCGCTGGAGGACCTCGAAGGCCGCCGCTGGTGGACGCTGACCGACCCGTACGGGGGCCTGGCCACCCGCCGCGGCCAGCCCGAGCGGAACCTGCTGCTCCCCGGCGGCCGCGAGGTGCTCGTATCCGCCGGCTACGTCCGCACGCACCCCACGGGCCCGCTGCGCCGCCTCGTCGTCACCCTGCGCGGCACCGAGGCCCGCCGCCGCACCGAGCGCAGCCACGCCGAGCTGATCGCCACCGTCGCCCACGAGCTGCGCTCCCCACTGACCTCCGTCAAGGGCTTCACGGCGACCCTGCTCGCCAAGTGGGAGCGTTTCACCGACGACCAGAAACGGCTGATGCTGGAGACCGTCGACGCCGACGCGAACCGCGTCACCCGGCTGATCGCCGAGCTCCTCGACATCTCCCGGATCGACTCCGGCCGGCTGGAGGTCCGCCGCCAGCCGGTGGACATCGCCACCGCCGTCGGTCGCCACGTGCAGGCGCTGACCGCCAACGGACAGGCACCCGAGAGGTTCCTCGTGAGCGTCAGCCGCCCGCTCCCCGACCTGTGGGCCGACCCGGACAAGATCGATCAGATCCTCGGCAACCTCCTCGAAAATGCGGTGCGGCACGGAGAAGGAACGGTCACCATCGACGTAACGCCGCATGAGAAGGGAACCGCCGTCACCGTGACCGACGAAGGCCCCGGGATCCCCGAGGAGTCGATGAGCCGCGTCTTCACCCGTTTCTGGCGGGGAAGCAAGCGCGGCGGCACCGGCCTGGGCCTGTACATCGTCAAGGGAATCGTGGAGGCCCACGGCGGCACCATCACGGTCGGCCGCGGCCCCGGCGGCGGCGCCGAATTCCGATTTATCCTGCCCGTGAGCGCCCCCGCGTACCTCACGCAGTAGCCCTGCGGAGAGTCTCGGCCGGCGGCCCACGGGCTCCTTCACCCCCAGCGACCTTTAGACTCGTCCTTGGCACCTTTGTGTCTCTGTGTCGATCGGTCTGATCGTGCCGTACGGGGACCCACCAGCCAGCCATCGGAAGTACGGGAAGAGATGTCGGCACCGAACAAGTCGTACGACCCTGTCGAGGTCGAGGCACTGAAACCGGAAGAGATCGAGCGCATGCGGGACGAGGCGCTCGCCGCCTTCGCGTCCGCCGGCGACCTCGACGCGCTGCGTGAGGCGAAGACCGCGCACATGGGCGACCGCTCGCCCCTGGCGCTCGCCAACCGCGAGATCGGCGCCCTGCCGCCGCAGGCCAAGGCCGAGGTGGGCAAGCGCATGGGCATGGCCCGCGGCGCCGTGAACAAGGCCTTCGGGGCCCGCATGGTCGCGCTCGAAGCCGAGCGCGACGAGCGGGTGCTGGTCGAGGAGGCGGTGGACGTCACGCTGCCCTACGACCGTGTCCCCGCCGGCGCCCGGCACCCCCTGACCACGCTGATGGACCGCATCGCGGACATCTTCGTGGGCATGGGGTACGAGGTCGCGGAGGGACCCGAGGTCGAGGCGGAGTGGTTCAACTTCGACGCCCTCAACTTCACTCCCGACCACCCGGCACGCCAGATGCAGGACACCTTCTTCGTCAAGGGGCCGGAAGGCACCGAGGGCGACGAGTCGGGCGTCGTGCTGCGCACCCACACCTCTCCGGTGCAGGCGCGCTCGCTGCTGGAGCGCAAGCCCCCCGTCTACATCGTCTGCCCGGGCCGCGTGTACCGCACCGACGAGCTCGACGCGACGCACACCCCGGTCTTCCACCAGGTCGAGCTGCTCGCCGTGGACGAGGGCCTGACCATGGCGGACCTCAAGGGCACCATGGACCACATGGTCCAGGAGCTGTTCGGCGAGGGCACCACCACGCGCCTGCGCCCGCACTTCTTCCCCTTCACCGAGCCGTCCGCCGAGATGGACATGCAGTGCTACGTGTGCCGCGGCGAGTCGGTGGGCAACCCCGACCGCCCGTGCCGTACCTGCTCCAGCGAGGGCTGGATCGAGCTCGGCGGCTGCGGCATGGTCAACCCCAAGGTGCTCATCGCCTGCGGTGTGGACCCCGAGAAGTACAGCGGGTTCGCCTTCGGGTTCGGTATCGAGCGGATGCTGATGTTCCGCCACAACGTCGAAGACATGCGAGACATGGTCGAGGGTGACGTTCGTTTCACCCGGCCGTTCGGGAGTGAGATCTGATGCGCGTCCCGCTTTCCTGGCTGCGGGAGTACGTCGACCTCCCCGCGGGTGAAACCGGCCGCGACGTGGCGGCCAAGCTGGTCGACGCCGGCCTCGAGGTCGAGACCGTCGAGCAGCTCGGCGCCGGCCTGAAGGGCCCGCTCGTCGTCGGTCAGGTGCTGACCATCGAGGAGCTCGAAGGCTTCCGCAAGCCGATCCGCTTCTGCACGGTCGACGTCGGCCAGGCCAACGGCACCGGCCTTCCGCAGGAGATCGTCTGCGGCGCCCGGAACTTCACCGTCGGCGACAAGGTCGTCGTGGTCCTGCCCGGCGCCGTGCTGCCCGGCGACTTCGCGATCGCCTCGCGCGAGACGTACGGCCGCACCTCGCACGGCATGATCTGCTCCGGCGACGAGCTGGGCATGGGCGACGACGGCACGCACGGCATCATCGTGCTGCCGCACGAGCACGAGGTCGGCACCGACGCGATCGAGCTGCTCCAGCTCGTCGACGAGGTCCTCGACATCGACATCACCCCGGACCGCGGCTACTGCATGTCCATGCGCGGTGTCGCCCGTGAGGCGGCGACCGCGTACGGCCTGCCGCTGCGCGACCCGGCGCTGCTCGACGTCCCCGCGCCGAACTCGTACGGCTACCCGGTGAAGATCGACGACCCGGCCGGCTGCGACCGCTTCACCGCGCGCACCGTCACCGGTCTCGACCCCGACGCGCGCTCGCCGATCTGGCTGACCCGCCGCCTGCAGAAGGCGGGCATGCGCCCGATCTCGCTCGCCGTCGACATCACCAACTACGTGATGTTGGAGCTCGGCCAGCCGCTGCACGCCTACGACCGCTCGCGGATCGACGGCACCATCGGCGTCCGCCGCGCCGAGCAGGGCGAGAAGTTCACCACCCTGGACGGGGTCAAGCGCACGCTCGACGCCGAGGACCTGGTGATCATCGACAACAGCGGCCCGATCGGGCTCGCCGGTGTCATGGGCGGCGCCAACACCGAGATCGCCGACTCCGTCACCGACCCCGAGACGGGCGCCGTCACCGGCACCACCGACGTGGTCGTGGAGGCCGCGCACTTCGACTCCGTGTCGATCTCGCGCACCGCCCGCCGTCTGAAGCTGTCCTCCGAGGCGTCCAAGCGCTTCGAGCGGGGCGTCGACCCGCAGGCCGCCGCCGCGGCCGCGCAGCGGACCGTCGACCTGCTCGTGCTGCTCGCGGGCGGCACCGCGGAGGCCGGCGTCACCGAGGTCGCCGCCCACGGCGCCCCGCGCACCATCGCGATGGCCGCGGACCACCCGGACCGGGTCGCGGGCATGGAGTACGGCCGCGAGACCGTCGTGCGCCGCCTCCAGGAGATCGGCTGCGACGTCTACGGCCAGGACGAGCTCGTCGTCACCGTTCCGTCGTGGCGGCCCGACCTCGCCGCGCCCAACGACCTCGCCGAAGAGGTCATCCGGCTGGAGGGCTACGGGAACCTCCCGTCGACCCTCCCGCAGGTGCCCTCCGGCCGCGGTCTGACCGCGCGGCAGCTGCTGCACCGCCGCGTGGGCCGTGCGCTGGCCGGGGCGGGCTACGTCGAGGCGCTGAGCTACCCGTTCGTGGGCGAGGGCGTCTTCGACCAGCTCCAGCTCCCCGCGCACGACGCGAGCCGCCAGGTCGTCAAGCTGGTCAACCCGATCTCCGACGAGGAGCCGGCGCTGCGCACCACGCTGCTGCCGGGTCTGCTCGGCGCGCTGCGCCGCAACGACAGCCGGGGCAGCCACGACCTCGCGCTCTTCGAGACCGGTTCGGTCTTCCGGGCCGCCGCGCAGCCGGGTGTCGCCGTACGGCTGCCCGTCGACCGGCGTCCCACGGACGAGGAGATCGCCACCCTGAACGCGGCCCTGCCCGCGCAGCCGCGGTACGCCGCGGTCGTGCTGGCCGGTGCGCGCGAGCAGGCCGGCTGGTGGGGCAAGGGCCGACCGGCCGACTGGGCGGACGCGGTCCAGGCGGCGCGCGCGCTGGCCGTCGAGGCCGGTGCCGAGCTGGTGGTCCGCCAGGGCCAGTACGGCCCGTGGCACCCGGGCCGGTGCGCGGAGCTGCTGGTCACCCTGGACGGGGTGGAGACGGTCATCGGCCACGCCGGTGAGCTGCACCCGCGCGTGGTCAAGGCGATGGGTCTGCCGGCCCGCACCAGCGCGATGGAGCTCGACCTGGACCGCCTCGCGGCGGCCGGCGGCGAGGCCCTCCAGGCGCCCCGGATCTCCTCCTTCCCGGTGGCGACCCAGGACGTCGCGCTGATCGTGGACGAGTCCGTCCCGGCGTCGTCGGTGGAGGCCGCGCTGCGCAAGGGCGCGGGCGAGCTCCTCGAATCGCTGCGGCTGTTCGACGTGTTCACCGGTGAGCAGGTGGGCGAGGGCAAGAAGTCCCTCGCGTACGCGCTGCGCTTCCGCGCGGCGGACCGCACGCTGACGGCGGAGGAATCCACCGCCGCCCGCGACGCGGCCGTTGCCCTCGCGGGCGAGCGGACCGGGGCGGTGCTGCGGGGCGCGTAGCCGCTGCCGCTGTGCGTTGAGGGGTGTACCTGGTTCGCCGGGTACACCCCTCACCCGTTCCGGTGACCGCCGTGCGCCACTGCGGCGCCGCTGCCGGGGGCCGGCCCCCGGACCCCCGCGCCTCAAACGCCGGCGGGGCTGGATTGGCCGGCGTCAGCAATTGCCCTGCGGGCAATCCAGCTGCGCTTGGCGGACGGCAGCAGCCAAATCCAGCCCCGCCGGCGTTTGAGGCGCGGGGTACGGGGCGGAGCCCCGGATCTTTGAGCCGGGCACGGCGGGCGGCAGCGGCCACGCAGAGGTCCGGCTCCGGACGGGGCTCGGCGACCAACCGCGCACCGGCGGAGCCGGACGGCGCCGCCCGTCTGCCGTGGAGTGTCGGGCAGACAGCAGAACGGGCGGCGCTGTGACGGGTCGTCGCACTGTACGAGGGGGAGCCGACGACCCGAGCTGCCTCTTGGCGAGGCCCTTAAGTGAAGCGCCCCGCGGGGCCCTCACGGCAGAGTGCGTATCGCATTTATGCGCGTACTTGGTTCACACCCCGTGTGAACCCCGCACCCACTAGCCTGGGACCGACGAGCCCCGGGAGCGGCCCATGCAGCCCAATGTCCTGCTCGACGCCCTCCTCGCAGAGGCGGGCATGTCCCATGCCGGACTCGCCGCGTACGTGAACCAGGCGGGCCGCACCCGCGGCCTCGCTCTGCGCTACGAACACACCGCCGTCACCCGGTGGTTGAAGGGCCAGCGCCCCCGCGGCCAGGTCCCCGACCTGATCTGCGAGGTGCTCGGCGGGCGGCTGCGGCGGCCCGTGGGGTTGGACGACATCGGGCTCGGGGTGCCCGGTCAGGCCGCCGCGCCGGGTGCCTCGCCGCTGAGCGGGTTCGTGGACCGGGCGGCCGCCCTGTGGCGGTCCGACGGGCAGGGGCGGCCCCATCTGCTCGCCGCGGAGGCGGTCACCGGGACCCCCGCCGTGATCCCGGTGTGGGAGTGGGAGAACCCGCCCGAGGACGCCGACGTGTCGAGGGACGGGCCCGACCGGATCGGGCCCGAGCACATCGAGATCCTGAAGGCGGCCCGCGCGCACTACGAGTTGATGTACCGGCGGGCCGGCGGGGTGGCCACCCGGGACCGGATCGTGCGCTTCCTCGGCACCGAGACGGCCCCGATGCTGCGCGGGAGCTACTCGGACGCTCTCGGCCGCAAGCTCCACCGGGCCGGCGGGTCCCTCGTGGCGGTCGCGGGGATCTGTGCCTACGACTCGGACGCCCACGGGCTCGCCCAGCGCTACTTCCACCAGGCGCTGCGCCTGTCCAAGGCCAGCGGGGACCGTGGTCTCGGGGCCTACGTCATCGCGCTGATCGTCAACCAGTCCCTGCACCTGCGGGAGTACCGCCAGGCCGTCGCCTTCGCCGAGGCCGCGCTGCGCGCCGCGGGCCGGCACACCACCCCGGCGCTGGCCGCCGACCTGCATGCCATGCAGGCCAAGGCGTACGCCCAACTCGGCGACACCGCGTCGGCATTGGCCTGCATCCGCAGCGCCGAGACCGCCGCCGCGCGGATCCGTCCGGGCAGCGAGCCGGACGAGACCGGCTACGTACAGCCCGGGCTGGTCAACGTACAGGTCGCCGAGGCGCTGCTGAGTCTGGGGGATCTGGCCGCGGCCCACGAGCAGGCCACCGCGGCCGTCGGCACGCCCGCGCACGATCGCGGCCGCGTGCACCGGCTGGCGATGCTGTGCGAGATCCAGCTGCGCCAGGGCGAGGCCGACGGGGCGGTGGCGGCCGCGGTCGAAATGGCCGAACGGGCCAGGGGGATGGAGTCGCTACGGCTGCGCGACCGGTTGCGGGCGGTCCGCGAACAGTTGCTGACCAGTGGTTGTTCGGGCGCGCAGGAGACCGCGGAGCTCATCGACGGGGCGCTGCGCGTTCCCCTGTGACGGCTTGAACTGCTGCCATGTTGCCACCGATCCGAGCGGAAGGTGGCAAGACCGTGCAGTGGACGAACCTGAGTGAGCAGACCGTGTACAAGAACCGCTGGTTCGACGTGAACCTCGCCGACGTGGAACTCCCCGACGGCCGGCACCTGGACCACTTCGTCATCCGGCTGCGTCCGGTGGCCGTCGCCACGGCCGTCAACGAGGCCAACGAGGTGCTGCTGCTGTGGCGGCACCGCTTCATCACCGACAGCTGGGGGTGGGAGCTGCCCGCCGGAGTGGTCGAGGACGGGGAGTCCGTCGAGTCGGCGGCCGCCCGCGAGATGGAGGAGGAGTCGGGCTGGCGGCCCGGCCCGCTCCACCACCTGATGACCGTGGAGCCGTCCAACGGGCTGACCGACGCCCGCCACCACCTGTACTGGGCGGACGGGGCCACGTACGTCGGCCATCCCGAGGACGACTTCGAGTCCTCACGGCGGGAGTGGGTCCCGCTCAAACTCGTGCCCGACATGATCGGACGCGGCGAGATCCCGGCCGCCAACATGGCGGCCGGGCTGCTCCTCCTGCATCACCTCAGGCTGGGTGGCCGTCCCTAGGCCCTGTCGGCCAACGACGGGATCAGCCGTACGGGTAGAAGCCCGAGCCCGTCTTGCGGCCCAGGCGGCCCGCGTCGACCATCCGCTGGAGCAGCGGGGGAGCCGCGTACAGCGGCTCCTTGTACTCCGCGTACATGGAGTCGGCGATGGAGACGATGGTGTCCAGGCCGATCAGGTCGGACAGCTTCAGCGGGCCCATCGGGTGGGCGCAGCCGAGCTCCATGCCGTTGTCGATGTCCTCGCGGCTGGCGATGCCGGACTCGAACATCCGGATCGCCGACAGCAGGTACGGGACGAGGAGCGCGTTGACGACGAAACCGGAACGGTCCTGGGCGCGGACGGCGTGCTTGCCCAGCACGTCCCGCACCAGGGCCTCGGCGCGCTTGATCGTCTCGTCACCCGTGGTCAGCGCGGGGATCAGCTCGACGAGCTTCTGCACCGGGGCCGGGTTGAAGAAGTGGATGCCGATGACCTGGTCGGGCCGCGAGGTCGCGACGGCCAGCTTGACCAGCGGGATCGAGGAGGTGTTGGAGGCCAGGATCGCGTCCGGGCGGGTGATCACCTGGTCGAGGATCTGGAAGATCTCCGTCTTGACCTGCTCGTTCTCGACGACGGCCTCGATGACGAGGTCGCGGTCGGCGAACTCGCCGAGGTCGGTGGTGAAGGTGAGGCGGGCCAAGGTGGCGTCCCGCTCCTCCTCGCTGATCTTGCCGCGTTCGGCGGCCTTGGTCAGGGAGTTGTACAGCCGGGTACGTCCGATCTCCAGGGCCTCGCCCGTGGTCTCGGCGACCTTGACCTCAAGGCCACTGCGGGCGCACACCTCGGCGATACCCGCGCCCATCTGGCCACAGCCCACTACGCCGACTCGTGTGATGTCGGAAGGGAGGTCAGTCACTTCGTGCCTTTCGCTGCTCATCCGTCGGCGGGTCCCCCGTACGATTCCGGCGCCCGCCACGCCCCCCGACGTTACTCCCGACCTTGCGGCGGGCGGCGGGCCGGGGCGGGCATGCTGAGCTGACACGGTCCAATGTCACTCAGTGAAACGGAGCTGTCACATGGCGCGCATCGGTCGACGGGAACTGCTGGCGGGAGCGGCGGGGGTGATCGCGGCGGCCACGGCGGGGCCGGGCACGGCCGCTGCCGCCTCCAGGAGCGCCGCCCCCACGGCAGGTGGGATCCCGGCCCGGGCGCCCGCCGCCGACTTCCGGGGCATGTGGATCGCCTCCGTGGCGAACGTGGACTGGCCCTCGCGGAGCGGGCTGTCCGCCGCGCGGCAGCGGGCCGAGCTGATCACCCTCCTCGACACGGCGGTCAAGCGCCGGCTCAACGCGGTGATCCTCCAGGTCCGGCCCGCCGCCGACGCGCTGTGGCCCTCGCCGCTGGAGCCCTGGTCACAGTGGCTGACCGGGGAGCAGGGCGTCGACCCGGGCTGGGACCCGCTGGGCACGGCCGTGGCCGAGGCGCACGCCCGGGGGCTGGAACTGCACGCCTGGTTCAACCCGTACCGCGTCGCCAACCACACCGACCTCGACCGGCTGGCGCCCGAACACCCGGCCCGGCGCAACGCCGGCTGGACGGTCGAGTACGGCGGCAGGCTCTACTACAACCCGGGTCTGCCCGAGGTGCGGCTCTTCGTGCAGGAGGCCATGCTCGACGCCGTCTCCCGCTATGCGGTCGACGGGGTGCACTGGGACGACTACTTCTACCCCTACCCGGCGGACGGCGAGTACTTCGACGACGACGAGGCGTACGAGCTGCACGGCTCGGCCTTCGCCTCCCGCGCCGCCTGGCGCCGTCACAACGTCGACACCCTGGTCCGTGAGATGTCCGCGCGGGTGCGCGCGCTGCGGCCCGCGGCCCGGTTCGGCATCAGCCCGTTCGCGGTCTGGCGCAACTCCGACGTCGACCCGCTCGGCTCACCGACACGGGCGGGCGTGGCGACGTACGACGACCTGTACGCGGACACCCGCAAGTGGGTGACCGAGCGGTGGGTCGACTACGTCGTGCCCCAGGTGTACTGGCAGATCGGGCACCCGACCGCCGACTACGCGGACCTGGTCCCCTGGTGGGCGCGCACGGTGGCGGGCACGGGCGTGCGGCTCTACGTGGGGGAGGCGCTCTTCCGCTGCGACGAGGACAGCCCCGTCGAGGCGTGGCGCGATCCGCGCGAACTGTCCCGGCACGTCACCTTCGCGCGCAGTCACCCGGAGGTCCGCGGCCACGTCTGGTTCTCCGCCAAACAGGTGGTCGCGGACCCCAACGGGGCGATGGCCAGGGTGGTCGCCGATCACTACCCGACGGCGCTGCCGCCGGCTTGAGTCAGTGCGCGGGCTCCGCCGGGTGCTTCACGACGCAGTCGGGGCCCGGAGACATGACCGCCTCGTGGCCGTCCTGGAAACGGACCCGGTACGGAGGGGTGCCGTTTTCTCCCAGTACCTGAGTGATCTCGCCGATCTTGTCGTGCTGTCCCACGACCCGACCGTGCTGCACCAGCTGGTCGCCCTCGGTCGCTCGCATAACTGACCTCCTCGGTGGCGGTCCGATCCGGTGCTAGCAGTTTAGGTCGACTCGGGGTCATTTGACCCGCTGGGTCACCGCAATGCAGACCAGGACCGCGCAAGCGGCGATCGGGGCGGCCGGCGAAAGGTGCTCGCCGAGCAGGGCGACCGACCAGACCAGCGTCAGCAGTGGCTGCGCGAGCTGGAGCTGGCTGGCGCGCGGGGCGCCGATCTCGGCCATGCCGCGGTACCAGACGTACAGGCCGAGGAAGGTGGAGCCGGCCGCCGCCCAGATCAGCCCCGCCAGGCCCTGCCCGGTCAGGTGTACGGGCTCGTACGCGAGCCCGAGCACGGAACCGGCCAGGCTGAGCGGCAGGCACAGCACCAGTGCCCAGCCGATCACCTGCCAGCCCGGCATCAGCCGCGCGAGGCGCCCGCCCTCGGTGTACCCGGCCGCGCACACCAGCAGCGCGGCGAACAGGTAGGCGTCGCCGGTCGAGAAGGAGCCGCCGCTCTGCGCGAGCGTGAAGCCGAGCACCACCAGGGCCCCGGCGACGGCCGCGATCCAGAAGGCGCGCGAGGGGCGGGCGCCGGTGCGCAGTGCGGACAGCGCGGCGGTGGTCAGCGGCAACAGGCCGACCACGACGGCGGAGTGCGAGGTGGTGGAGGTCTGCAGGGCGAGCGTGGTCAGCATCGGGAAGCCGACCACCACGCCGGCGGCGACGACGGCGAGACCCACCCGGTGCTCGCGGCGGGGGAGCGGTACGCGCAGCGCGAGCAGGAATCCGGCCGCGATGAGCGCCGCGAGCACACTGCGCAGAGAGACCAGCGACCACGGGCCGAAGCTCTTCAGTCCCCACACGGTGGAGGGGAAGGTCAGCGAGAAGGCGAGGATGCCGAGCGAGGCGAGGAGCGTGCCGCGGTTGAGCGATCCAGTGAGGGGGCTCGGAACCGCTATCGGGGTCGGGCGGGTAGCGCTATTGTGTGCTGTCATGAATGAGCGTAGCAGTGTGGTGGAGTTGGCGGATTCACTGAGGTCCGAACTCAACCGCTACTCGGTAGGTGGAAAGCTCCCGTCGAGCCGGGCTCTGGTCGAGCGCTATCGGGTCAGCCCGGTCACCGTCTCGCGGGCGCTCGCGCAGCTCGCCGCCGAGGGCCTCGTCGTCACCCGCCCCGGCTCCGGGGTCTTCCGCGCCCGGCCCCGTACGACGGCACCCGCGGCCGGGGACACCTCCTGGCAGGAGGTCGCCCTCAGCGCGGAAGGGGCCGGGGAGATCGTCCCGCGCTCCGTCGACGCCGGCGGGGTGCTCGTCACGCTGGCCACGCCGCCGACGGGGGTGATCGAGCTCAACGGCGGCTACCTGCACCCCTCCCTGCAGCCCGAGCGGGCCATGGCGGCCGCCCTGGCCCGGGCCGGTCGGCGCCCCGGGGCATGGGGGCGGCCGCCCGTCGAGGGGCTGCCCGAGCTGCGCGACTGGTTCGCCCGGGAGATCGGCGGCGCGGTCGTCGCCGCGGACGTCCTGATCACCGCGGGCGGGCAGAGCGCGCTGGCCACCGCCCTGCGGGCGCTCGCCCCGCCGGGGGCGCCGATCCTGGTGGAGTCGCCGACCTACCCCGGACTGCTGGCCATCGCCCGGGCCTCCGGGTGTCGGCCGGTACCCGTCCCCATGGACGCGGAAGGGGTCCGGCCGGAGCTGCTCGCCGCCGCCTTCCAGGCCACGGGCGCGCGGGTCTTCGTATGCCAGCCGCTGTTCCAGAACCCGACCGGAACCGTGCTGGCCCCCGCGCGGCGGGCCGAGGTGCTGCGCATCGCGCGGGCCGCCGGCGCCTTCGTAGTGGAGGACGACTACGCCCGGTCCCTGGCCCACGAGGACTCCGGGCCGCTGCCCGCGACGCTGGCCGCCGAGGACGCTGACGGTGTGGTGGTGCACGTCCGGTCGCTGACCAAGCCCACCTCGCCCAGCCTGCGGGTGGGCGCCCTCGCGGCCCGCGGCCCGGTCGTGGACCGGCTGCGCGCCATCCAGGTCGTGGACAGCTTCTTCGTGGCCCGGCCGCTGCAGGAGGCCGCCCTGGAGCTGGTGGGCGCGCCCGCCTGGCCGCGCCACCTGCGCACCGTCTCCGCCGAGCTGCGCCACCGGCGGGACGTGCTCGCGGGGGCCCTGCGGCGGGAGCTGCCCGGGCTGGCGCTGCCGCACCTGCCGTCCGGCGGATACCAGTTGTGGGTGCGGCCGGCCGAGGGGGGCGACGACACCGCCTTCGTCGCGGCGGCCCTGCGTGCGGGGGTCGCAGTGGCCCCGGGGCGCCCGTACTTCTGCGCGGAACCGCCCGGTCCGTACGTCCGGCTGAGCTTCGCCGGGGTATCGGGACCGGGGGAACTGGTCGAGGCGGTGCGGCGGCTGCGCGCCGCGCTGCCGGGTGGGGTCGGTCCAGACGCTTGACCCCGTGCGGCGCGCGGCTCACCATCGCCGCATGCATGTTCGGGTTTCGCTCGTTGCCGCAGCCCGTAGTTCCTCGCTGCTCGCCGAGCGCTTCGACGACGACCGCCCGCTCGACGGGCCCGGATGGCATGCCGTGGAGACGGCCGCGCCCGGGCTCGCCGGACTGGGCGCGGCCGAGCTGCGCTACTGCTCGCCGACCCCGCGCAGCAGGGCCACCGGCCAGGCCCTGGGGTACGCGCCGCTCGCCCAGCCGGCGCTGCGCGACTGCGACATGGGCCGTTGGCGGGGGCTGACCCTGGCCGAGGTGACCGCGCGGGAGCCCGGGGCGGTGGACCTCTGGCTCACCGACCCGCGGGCCGCACCGCACGGCGGGGAGTCCCTGCTGGCCTTCATCTCCCGGATCGGCGGCTGGCTCGACACCCGGCCGGCGGACGACGGCGGCGCGATCGTGGCCGTCGCGGAGCCCGCGGTGGTCCGGGCCGCCTTGGTCTACGCGCTGAAGGCGCCCCCGCTGACGTACTGGAACGTGGACGTCCGCCCGCTGTCCACGGTGACCCTCACGGGCTGGTCCGGCCACTGGCACCTCTCGCTCCAGGCCCCCGTCTAAAACGGTTGAGGCCGGACGGAGGGCGACCTAGCCTGCCCGGATGAGCGGCATCGAGATCACCACCCTGGCGGAGCGCCCCGAACTGGCGGGTCGGCTCTGGGACATGACGGACTCCTGGCCGGAGTTCGCCCAGCACGACGCGCTGGCCTGGCTGCTGTACCCGCGGATGGTCGCCGAGTTCCCGGAGTACGTTCTGATCGCCACCGACGGCGACACGGTGGTCGCCCGGGGCTTCAGCCTGCCCTTCGCGCAGCACGCGCCGGGCCGCGACGGGGTGCTGCCCGCCCAGGGCTGGGACCGGATCCTGATGTGGGCCTTCTCCGACCGGCGGCGCGGGGTCGAGCCCGACACGGTGAGCGCGATCGAGATCAGCGTGGCCACCGACCGGCAGGGCGAGGGGCTGTCCGGCCGGATGCTCGCCGCGATGCGCGAGAACGCCCGCGTCCGCGGCTTCGCCGAGGCGGTGGCTCCCGTCCGGCCGAGCGGGAAGCCCGCCGAGCCGGAGACCTCGATCCACGAGTACGCGTACCGGACCCGCGAGGACGGCCTGCCGCACGACCCCTGGCTGCGCGTGCACGTCCGGGCGGGCGGGGTCGTCGACTCCGTGGCCCCGCTGTCGATGACGATCAACGGCTCGATCGAACAGTGGCGGGAGTGGACCGGCCTGCCCTTCGACAAGGAAGGCCCGGTCCTCGTCCCCGGCGCCCTCGCCCCCGTGCACTGCGTACCGGAGCAGGGGTACGCGGTCTACGTCGAGCCGAACGTGTGGGTACGGCACCCCCTGAGCTAGGGCGCGACCGGCTGCGGTAGCTTGAACACGTTCAAGCCATCGGATCGGGGGGCGGGTCGTGGAGACCAGTGTGCGCGCGGGCATTCATCCGTGGCAGTTCGGCCTGGTGGTGTGCGCCGCGGTCACGCCCCTGGTGCCGCTGATCCTGTGGGCGGGAGAGGGCATCCACGGCACCCTCCCCTTCGCCTTCACGACCGCCGCCGTGGTCGCCGTACCGCTCTGCTTCCACGCCCGGCCGGTCGGCTTCGGCCGCGCCGCGGGGACCGTCGCGGCGCTGCTGGTGCCGTGGGCGTTCATCGGCGCCATGGCCGGGATGTTCCTCTTCTTCCCTTCGGTGCTCCAGCTGCTGCTGGCCGCCGGAGCGGACCCGCGCCGCCGCCCGACCGCCGCCAAGGTGATGGGCGGCGCGGGTCTCCTGATGTCGGTGCCGGTGGTGACGCTGGCCCTGAGGACGTGAGCCGGCCTAGGCCCTGTCGTCAAATTCGCGTCTGCCCCGCGGCGCCTGGCACGCACTCTCGCCGCACCGGGCGAAAGCCCAAGTACGTCCAGTACAAGGG
>NZ_JBHWJY010000124.1:0-18135 GCF_042731135.1 Streptomyces sp. NPDC059874 | reverse complement strand
ACGAGCGCGCAACCATGGCTCAGCAGCCGGGATGACCCTCAGTGCGCGAGGACGAGGAGACGCCCCGGAGGGACACCGCGGACCAACCCGACAGGCCAAGACCCCGCTCGGGGGGACCAACCCAGCCTCGCCGGCGTTTGAGGCGCGGGGTGTGGGGCGGAGCCCCACCAGCCGGGCCGAGCCCCCCGAGGGCCGAGACCCCGCCCGGGGGGACCATCCCAGCCCCGCCGGCGATTGAGGCGACCCGGCCTCCCCGGGTAGCGCTAAGCGTCGAGGCCGATCGCGAACGCCGCCTCCAGGTCGTGCTGCGAGTACGTACGGAACGCCACGTGCGTGTCCGTGGCCTCGACGCCCGGGATCTTGCTGATGCGGCCCGGGATGATGTCCGCCAGGTTCTCGTGGCGGGCCACGCGGACCAGCGCGATCAGGTCGTACGTACCGGTGACGGAGTAGACCTCGCTGACGCTGTCCAGCGCGGCGATGGACTCGGCGATCTCGGGGATGCGGTCCACGCTGGTCTTGATGAGCACGATCGCGGTGATCACGGCTGGCTGTCTCCCTCGGTGGCCGTCGCTGGTCGCCTCACTCTAGTCGTACGCCGATACCGGGCCCATGCGTAGAGGAAGCCGAGGGAGAAGCCCACCAGGTGGGCCAGATACGCCACCCCCGGCCCGCTTTCCGCCCGGTGCGCGGCCACCCCCTGGAGGGCGAACCAGAAGAGCAGCACGATCCATGCCGGGAAGCGCAGCGGCAGGAAGAAGAGGAACGGGAACAGGCTCGTCACCCGCGCGCTCGGCAGCAGGCACAGGAAGGCCCCCAGGACCGCCGAGATCGCTCCGGACGCGCCGACCAGGGTCTGGTCCGAGCCCGCGTTGGCCGCCGCGTACGCCGCCAGCGCCAGGTAACCCGTACAGACGTAGAAGACGAGGAAGGCCGGGCGGCCCATCCGCTCCTCCGCCATCGCGCCGAAGACGTAGAGGAAGAGCATGTTCCCGAGCAGGTGCAGCCAGCTGCCGTGGACGAAGAGCGCGGTCAGCGGCGTCAGCCAGGCGCGCGGGCGGCCCGTGAACAGCTCGTCCGGGATCACCCCCCAGCGCCGGAAGTACGCCGTTCCGGCGGTCAGCAGCTCGTCGCCCGTGCCGTAGACCGGGTTCAGCCCGGAGGCCGGGCCGAGGACGAACACCAGAGCGCATCCCGCGATCAGCGCATGGGTGACCACCGGTCCCCGGGCAGCCTCGCGAAGGGCCCGCCACCTTACGATCATGTGACAGAGCATGACGCAACCGGCCCCACCTGAAGCGGTGGCAGGCCGTAGGGTTACGAGCTGCGGTCCGACGAGACCATCGTGGGCGGCTTTAATTGAATGAGCTACGAAGCTACGAAGGAGCGAGCGGCCTGATGACGGTTCCCCTGCCGACCGACACCACCCGGTGGCGCTGCACCCTGTGCGGCAACCTCACGCGTTTCGACGTCACCCGTTCGTCGAAGGTCGTGGAGTACGTCCACCTGGACCTCGCCGGGGAGCCCAAGGTCGAGGAGCGCGAGGTGGTCAATGAGACCATCGAATCGGTCCGCTGCCGCTGGTGCAACGCGGTGGACCAGATCGAGCTCGTGGACAGGCCGGGCGCGGACTCCTGACGGAGCCCCGCCCACAGGTAGATCACGGTAGGGGTGACGGATTGTGGAGCCAGCAAGCGGCGCTGAGCCGGCCGACGCGGCCGGCGACGCCGCCGAGGTGCTCGACCGCCCGCTGCCGGAAGGCGTGCGGCGTCGGGTCGTCGCGCTCGTCTCGGACGCCTTCGGCGGACTGACGGTCGCGGACCTCCCGGCGCAGCTGCGCCAGTACGCCCGTTTCACCCCGACCCGCCGGGCGAAGTTCGCCGGCAACGCCATGGCCGCGGCCGTCGAGACCGACGGCGTCTTCCGCAGCCGGGTCGCCGAGAAGCTCCGCGAGGCGCAGTCCGACCTGGCCGCGGCGCTGGAGTCCGGCGCGCCGCCCGCCGCCGCCGATCCGCTGGACGTGGCGGCCGCCGCGTACGTGTTGCGGCCGGTCGGCTGGGTCAAGCTGGTCGCCGCCGCGGGCGAGGAGGCGCAGCGTGCCGATGCCGAGCGGGTGGGCGAGGAGACCCGGCGCGAGCTGGACCGGCTGCGCGAGGAGCTGGCCCACGTACGGGAACTGCAGCGCACCGGCGGTGAGCAGGTACGGGCCGAGCTGGAGGCCGCCCGCAAGGAAGCCGAATCGCTTCAGCGCAAGCTGCGCAGCGCGCTCAGCGACGTCAAGCGCGGCGAGGCGGCCCTGCGCAAGGCGAACGCCGAGATCGAGGGCGTCCGCGGGGACGCGGCCGCCCGGGTGGCCACCGCCGAGAGCGAGAGCCGGCGGCTCAAGTCCCGCCTCACGGAGGTGGAGACCGCGCTGGAGACCTCGCGCCGGGCCACCCGCGAGGGGCGCAGCATCGAGGACATGCGGCTGAGGCTGCTGCTGGACACCGTGCTGGACGCCGCCCAGGGGCTGCGCCGCGAGCTGGCGCTGCCGCCGGTGAACACCCGCCCGGCGGACACCGTCGACGCGGTGGAGCCGGGCCGGATGACGCCGAAGGACATCGCGGCTCGCGCCCTGTCGGAGACCGATCCGGCGCTCCTGGACCAGCTGTTGGCGTTGCCGCAGGCCCATCTGGTGGTCGACGGCTACAACGTGACGAAGACCGGCTATCCGACGATGCCGCTGGAGAAGCAGCGGCTGCGGCTGCTGGGCGGGCTGTCGATGCTCGCCGCGCAGACGGGCGCCGAGATGACCTGTGTCTTCGACGGGGCCGAGCTGGCGGCCCCGGTGCTGCTCGCGCCGCCGCGCGGAGTGCGGGTGCTGTTCTCCAAGGCCGGGGTGACGGCGGACGAGCTGATCCGCCAGCTGGTGCGCGCGGAGCCGCCCGGCCGTCCGGTCGTCGTGGTCTCCACCGACCGGGAAGTCGCCGACGGCGTGGCCAAGGCCGGCGCGCGACCGGTGACGTCCGCCTTGCTGCTGAAGCGGCTTTCGCGCGTTTCGTAACTCCTGGCCTTAATGCCGGAATTGGTAGGGGCTTCAGGGAACGTACGGTCAAGTGCGTTGTACGGAGCGTGGGCTGTAGGTAAAGAAGCTGGTCGGACAGCAAGTTTTTTCCCGTCGGGATTTGAACTGATCACAGCGAGGTCACTAAGGTCTGCTCAAACCTTCGTGCGGTAGATCACTCATTCGGGGTGGCGGCGGAGGTGCTGCCGAGCTTGCGTTCTTCGGCGGCTCTAGGAAGAAGGAGCTCGCCTTCGTGGCGTCCCACCGTCGACCCAAGCAGCCGAACCGCGCTCGCGTGACCGTACTGACCGCGACAGCGGCCGCGGCCGTGGTGCTCTCCTCCCAGGGCGCCTCCGCCGCCCCGGCGAAGCCGAGCAAGGACGAGGTCAAGTCCCAGGTCGACAAGCTCTACGAAGAGGCGGAGCAGGCCACCGAGAAGTTCAACGGGGCCAAGGAACGCCAGGAGAAGCTCGAAAAGGAGATCGGGCAGCTCCAGGACCAGGTCGCGCGCGGCCAGGGTGAGATCAACGAGCTGCGCAGCACGCTCGGTTCGATGGCCAGTGCCCAGTACCGCAGTGGCGGCATCGACCCCTCCCTCCAGCTCCTCCTCTCCGAGGACCCCGACAGCTACCTCGACAAGGCCTCCTCCCTCGACCACCTGAGCGGCAAGCAGGTCGAGGCGGTCCAGCGGATCCAGGGCAAGCAGCGCACCCTCGCGCAGCAGCGCCAGGAGGCCGCGAGCAAGCTCGCCGACCTCGACGCCACCCGCAAGGAGCTCGGCGAGAAGAAGAAGGTCTCGCAGGAGAAGCTCGCCGAGGCGCAGGCCCTGCTCAACACCCTGACCGCGCAGGAGCGTGCCGCGCTCAAGGACGAGGAGTCCCGCGCCAGCCGCGCCGACGGCAGCCGCGTCGACCTCGGGAACGTCAGCGCCTCCGGCCGCGCCGGCGCCGCGCTCAACGCGGCCAAGACCAAGCTCGGCAGCGCGTACATATCCGGCGCCGAGGGCCCCAGCGCCTTCGACTGCTCGGGCCTCACCCAGTGGGCGTACAAGCAGGCCGGTGTCAGCATCACGCGCACCACCTACACCCAGGCCAACGACGGCACGCGCATCAGCCGCAGCCAGCTCCAGCCCGGTGACCTCGTCTTCTTCTACAGCGACCTGCACCACGTGGGCCTGTACGCGGGCAACAACATGACGCTGCACGCCTCCAACCCGCGCGGCGGCGTCAAGTACGAATCCCTGGACAACATGCCGTTCATGTTCGGCGTCCGCGTCAGCTGAACCTCCGAAACCTCTGGAACCTCCTCCGTCACAGGGCGCGCCGTACACCGCCCATCCGGGGGAATTACCAGTACGCGCTCTGACCACACGCCCCGCCGGTGACCTGCGTCTCCGGCGGGGCGTCACTGTGCGTGCCCTCCGACGGTCGTTGGCCGGTGCCCGGTGGCGCGGCTACTGTCTGCCAGCGCGGAACCCGGCACACGGCCGCCCACGGAGGGCGGACCCGGGACCCGCGCAGCGGAAGGGAGCGGTTTCACGTGGCGTCCCATCGCCGGACCGGGCCCAGTGCCCTCGACCGGAACACGAAGGTCACCGTCCTCACCGCCGCCGCGGCGGGGGCCGCCGTCGTCATGACCGGCGCACCCGCGGGCGCGACCCCGGGCCTCCCGCACGACCCGGTCGGAGGGGGGAGGTCGGGCGCCCGCGCCCAGGTCGACCGGCTCTTCGAGGAGGCCGAGCAGGCCACCGAACGCTTCAACGAGGCGGGGGAGAAGGCGGACCGGCTCCGCGCCGAGATCGGCCGGGCCCAGGACGCGGTGGCCCGCGGTCAGGAACGCGTCAACACCATGCGCGGCATCCTCGGCACCTTCGCCGGAGCCCAGTACCGCAGCGGCGGCATCGACCCCTCCCTCGCCCTGATGCTCGCCGAGGACCCCGACGCCTACCTCGAACACGCGGCGGCCCTGGACCGACTGACCGGACGCCAGGCCCGGCAGCTCGACGAACTCCGCGAGGAGCAGCGCCGGCTCGGCCAGGAGCGCCAGGAAGCCTCGCGCAAGCTCGCCGAACTCGAAGCCCTGCGCGCCGACGTGGCCACCCACAAGAGGTCCGTCACCGCCAAGCTCGCCGCCGCCCGGCGGCTCCTCAACGCCATGCCGAGCGAGGAACGGGCCGACTACGAGCGCGCCTCGCGCTCCGGCGGCCGCCAGGACGCGCTGCCCGAGCTGCCCGCCCTCGGACCCTCCTCCGGCCGCGCCGCCGCCGCGGTGATGGCCGCCCGCTCGGCGGTCGGCCGCCCCTACGTATGGGGCTCCACCGGCCCCACCGGCTTCGACTGCTCCGGCCTGATGGTCTGGTCGTACCGGCAGGCCGGCGTCGCCCTGCCGCGCACCTCGCAGGCCCAGCGGTACGCCGGCCGCCAGGTGCCGCTGTCGCAGGCCCGCCCCGGGGACCTGGTCACGTACCGCTCCGACGCCAGCCACGTCGGCATGTACGTGGGCAACGGCCAGGTGGTGCACGCCCCGTACCCGGGAGCCCGGGTGCGCTACGACCCGGTCGGGATGATGCCGGTGTCGTCGGTGACCCGCCCCTGATCGCGCGGGGCGCGCACGTACGATCGGCGGATGCCCCGCGGTCGCCCCGTCCTTCGTGTCCTGCCGCTCCTGCCGCTCCTGCCGCTCCTGTTGTGCGCGCTGCTGACCGCGTGCGGTGCGCCCGCCGCCCCCCGGGACACCGCCGAGCGGGACGTCCGGCAGGCCGTCGCCGGCTGGTCGAGGACGCCGCCCGAGCGGCTCGCGGGGATCCCGCTGGAGGGCTGGTCGTACGAGGTCACCTCGGTCCGCCGGGCGAGCGCCCGGGCCGCCACCGCCCGGGCCGAACTGCGCTACCGGCTCGCCGGTTACGACACGGCTCCGGCCGGCTCGGCGCGGGAGCTCGCGCTGGCCGAGGAAGGCGGGCGGTGGCGGGTCACCGCCGACCGGCCCGCCCCCGGCGCCCTGCCGCAGCTGTGGGACCAGGGCGCGGTGACGGTGACCCGGGGAGCGCGCTCCCTGGTACTGGGCGGCGAAGGGCAGTCCCCGCGGACCCTTTCCGGGATCGCCGCCGAGGCCGACCGGGCCGTACCGGCCGTGAGCTCCGCCTGGCCGCGGGAGTGGGCGGGGCGGGTCGTGGTCCTCGTACCCGCGTCCCTGGAGCGGATGGCCGAGCTGCTGGGCCGCCCGGCCGACACCTACCGGGGGCTGGGCGCCGTCACCACCGGGCAGATCGGCGCCGGACCGGCCCCCGCCGACCGGGTCGTGGTCAACCCGCAGGCGTACCCGGAGCTGAGCGAGCAGGGCCGGCGGATCGTCCTGACCCACGAGGTCACCCACGTGGCCACCCGCGCCGCGACCTCCGCCCGCACCCCGCTGTGGCTCTCCGAGGGCTTCGCGGACTGGGCGGCGTACCGCAAAACCTCCACCACCCCCGCGCAGGGCGCCCCGACACTGGCCCGGGCCGTGCGGAGGGGCGAGCTGCCGGCCGCGCTGCCGACGACGGAGGCCTTCGCCTTCGGCGGCGACCCGGAGGCGGCGGCGCGGGCGTACGAGGGCGCGTGGCTGGCCTGCCGGCTGATCGCGGAGAAATGGGGCGAGGCCGGACTGGTGGCGCTGTACGAGGCGGCGGGCCGGGAGCCACTGCCGAACGCACTGGCCCAGGCCCTGGGAACGGACCTGGACACCCTCACGCGGGCCTGGCAGGAGTCCCTGCGCGGCGAGCTGGGCTGAGCGGGTCAGGGCTCCCACTGTTGATTGTTGGCCAGGGTCGGCCATCAGGTACCTCGCGTGGGTGAACGAGGGGGGCTTCACCAGCACGCGGTCTTGGCGAGGATGCCACTGTGGGTGGGGGCCGTCAGAGCTGCTGTGTGGGTTGGGGAAGGGGGGCTGATGGCGCGTGGTGAGGGCAGGCGGAAGCGTGAGCCGCGCACGCCGGCTGCTCCCTTCACCGTGGCGGCGCCGGGGGGTGCGCGTATCCGGGACCGGTTGCGCCTGTCCACCAGGGATGAAGAGGTCTTGCGGGTGGTGGGCGGGCATCTCGGCCGACACGCGCGTGCCGATCTGGCTGAGCGGGTGCGGATCGGAAGAGTGGCGGTGAAGGAAAATCGACGGACGGAACGCAAACGCGCGCTGACGAAGGTGTCGTGATCGAGGTGGGCGGGTGCCCTCACCCGTGCGTCGGAGGACCAGTACCAGCTCAGCCTGCGCTGCCTGTTCGACGAAAGGGCCGGCCTGCGCCGGGCCATCTCGAAGATCGGCAAGCGTTTGGCGGTTCCGTGCGGTCGGCGTGTGGGCGGGGGTCCGCGGTTATCCGAGCGCGGCCGAGCGTACGCAGAAGCAGTGCCGTGTGCGAGTGCTGACGTCGCGCCTGGCCGAGGTGGAGCGGCGTATCGCGGCCGGTCGTCCGGCGGTCGTCGTGGGTGGCCGCCGTCTGGCCAAGGTGCGCCACAACCTCGCTGATGTCGGTCTCACCGAGGCCGAGTGGCGGCAGCAGTGGGATGCGCAGCGCATGTTTCTGACGGCCGAGGGTGAGTCGGGAGCGCCGTTCGGGAATTACACGATCAGCGTGGACCCGTCCCATGGCACCGTCACGATCGTCCTGCCTGGTCCGTTGCGGTACCTGGCGAATGCACCCCGTGGCCGCTACCGGATGGCCTGCACGGTCTGCTTCAATCATCGGCGCGAGGAGTGGCTGGACCGGATCACGGCCAACCAAGCGGTGCGCTACGACATCGTGTGCGATCCCGAACGCGGCCGCTGGTACCTCGACGCCTCCTGGGCCACACCGAAGACCGTGCTGCCCACCCCCGTCGAGCTGGCTGCTGCAGGGGTCCGGCTGCTGGCTGTGGACCTCAACGCCGGCCACCTTGCCGCCTGTGTCGTAGACGCGCACGGCAACCCAGTGGGTGTGCCGGTCACTGTGCCCACCGACCTGACAGGGCCCGCATCGAAGCGCGATGGGCGGCTGCGGGCCGCGATTGCCGCACTGATCCGCCTCGCCAAGGCGAACGGTTGCGCCGGTCTGGCGATCGAGAACCTCGGCTTCGACGATGCCCGTGTCATCGGCCGCGAGACCATGGGTCGGGGCAAACGCGGCAAGACATTCCGCCGCACTGTCGCGGGAATCCCCACCGAGCAATCGAAGACCGCGCTCGTCACCGGCCACCATGCGGCTGCTGTGGCGATCGGTAGACGTGCCCTCGGGTACGGGCTACGGCGTCGGCCAGGTGTGACCGCACACGACCAGAGGATCGTGTCGCGGAGAGCTACCGGCCAGACCGTCGCCCGCCTCAGGGCACACGGGACCACGAGCCCGCCAAGGACCGCAGGCACGCCCCACCGGGGCGCCAAGACCTGCCGGGACCGAAGCGACCAGCCCGTGCTGTTCCCAGTCCCCCAAGACCGTTCGGGGAGACGACCGGCCGGCCCGGTATACAGCGAGGGGGCCAATAGTGGTCAACATCGCTAGGAGCGGTACTGTCGGCAGGCGATGCACAAGACGCTGATCGTGACCAACGACTTCCCGCCGCGACCGGGCGGCATCCAGGCCTTCCTCCACAACATGGCGCTACGGCTGGATCCCGACCGGGTCGTCGTCTACGCCTCCACGTGGAAGCACGGTGCGGAGGGCCGCGAGGCCACCGCGGCCTTCGACGCGGAGCAGCCGTTCCAGGTCGTGCGCGACCGTACGACGATGCTCCTGCCGACCCCGCGCGTGACGCGGCGGGCGGTGGGTCTGCTGCGCGAACACGGCTGCGAGTCCGTGTGGTTCGGGGCGGCCGCGCCGCTCGGGCTGATGGGCCCGGCGCTGCGGCGGGCGGGCGCACGCCGTCTGGTGGCGACCACCCACGGGCACGAGGCGGGCTGGGCGCAGCTGCCGGCCGCGCGGCAGTTGCTGCGGCGGATCGGCGAGGGCACGGACACGCTGACCTACCTGGGGGAGTACACGCGTTCGCGGATCGCCTCGGCGGTGACGGAGCGGGCGGCGGCGCGGATGGTGCAACTCCCGCCGGGGGTGGACGAGAAGACCTTCCACCCCGAGTCGGGCGGCGCCGAGGTCCGGGCCCGGCTGGGGCTGACCGACCGCCCGGTGGTGGTCTGCGTCTCGCGGCTGGTGCCCAGGAAGGGCCAGGACACGCTGATCGAGGCCATGCCGAGGATCCTGGCGGCGGTGCCGGACGCGGTGCTGCTGATCGTGGGCGGCGGGCCGTACGAGTCCGACCTGCGGGCGCTGGCCGCCTCCGCGGGGGTGTCCTCGTCGGTGGTCTTCACGGGAGCGGTCCCGTGGTCCGAACTCCCCGCCCACTACGGGGCGGGCGACGTCTTCGCGATGCCGTGCCGGACCCGGCGGGGCGGGCTGGACGTGGAGGGGCTCGGCATCGTCTACCTGGAGGCCTCGGCGACGGGTCTGCCGGTGGTCGCGGGCGACTCCGGCGGGGCGCCGGACGCGGTGCTCGACGGCGAGACGGGCTGGGTGGTCCGGGGCGGAGCCCCCGAGGACGCGGCGGACCGCATCGTCACCCTCCTGCGGGACCCGGCCCTGCGTGCGCGGATGGGCGCCGCGGGTCGAGCCTGGGTCGAGGAGAAGTGGCGCTGGGACCTCCTGGCGGACCGCCTGCGCGCGCTGCTGTAGCCGGCTGCCCGCCACGCCGCTGCCGGGGCTGGATTCGGTTCCTGTCGTCCGCCGGCTGCGGCGCCGCTGCCGGGGGCCAGCCCCCGTACCCCGCGCCTCAAACGCCGGAGGGGCTGACATTGCCCTCCGGGCAATCCAGCCGCACCTGCCGGACGGCAGGGGCCGAAATCCAGCCCCTCCGGCGTTTGAGGAGCGGGGTCTGGGGCGGAGCCCCAGGGGCATGGGCGGGGCCACCGCCGCACCATCCGGCCCCGTCGGCGTCGGTGTGCCCGAGCCGAGCCACCGCCCCGCCGCGGGTCGCGCCACATCTGACTGTCTCTCAGATGCCTGTCAAGACGGCGTCTAGCTGGAGGGCTGGATTCCGCCCATGATGCGGCCATGACACCACACCTGACGCGCCGTCACCTCCTGGGGCTCGGCGCCCTCCAGACGGCCGCAGCCCTCGGCTTCACCCGCATCGGGCTGCATTCCGCCGCCGCCGCGGAACCCGCCGCCGCCCAGTACGCGCCCGCCATCGTCGTCGGCTCCGGCTACGGATCGGCCGTCGCCGCGCTCCGCCTCGGCCAGGCCGGCGTGCGTACCGTCGTCCTCGAAATGGGCCGGCTCTGGGACACCCCCGGGCCCGACGGCAAGGTCTTCCCCTCCACCTCCGCGCCCGACCACCGCTCCATGTGGTTCCGCAACCGCACCGAGGCCCCGCTCGCCCAGTTCCTCTGGCTCGACGTGGTGAACCGCAACATCAGCCCGTACCCCGGCGTCCTCGACCGCGTGAATTACGGCGACATGTCCGTGTACGTGGGGCGGGGAGTGGGCGGAGGATCCCTCGTCAACGGAGGCATGGCACCGACGCCCCGCCGCGCCTACTTCTCCGAGGTGTTGCCCCAGGTCAACGCCGACGAGATGTACGGCACGTACTTCCCGCGCGCCCGCGCCATGCTCGGCGTCAACGACATCGACCCCGCCTGGTTCGAGTCCACGGAGTGGTACCGCTTCGCCCGGATCTCCCGCAAGCACGCCCACAACACCGGCCTGAAGACCGTCTTCGTCCCCAACGTCTACGACTTCGAGTACATGAAGCGCGAGGCGGCCGGCACCGCCACCAAGTCCGCCCTGGCCGGTGAGGTCATCTACGGCAACAACCACGGCAAGAAGAGCGTCGACAAGACCTATCTCGCCGCCGCCCTCGGCACCGGCAACGTCACCATCGAGACCCTGCAGCGCGTCGTCGCCGTACGTCAGGACCCGGCCGGGGGGTATGTCCTCACCGTGCGGACGAGCGACCTCACCGGCCGCGTGACACAGGTCCGCGAACTCGGCTGCAAGCAGCTCTTCCTCGGCGCGGGCAGCCTCGGCACCACCGAGATCCTGCTGCGCGCCCGCGAAACCGGCGCGCTGCCCGCGCTCAGCGACAAGGTCGGGCTCGGCTGGGGCCACAACGGCAACGTCATGACGGCCCGTGCCAACCACCTCTGGGACACGGTCGGCGCCAACCAGGCCACCATGCCCGCCATGGGCATCGACGACTGGGACAACGCCTCGAACCCGGTGTTCGCCGAGATCGCCCCGCTCCCCATGGGGCTGGAGCACTGGATCTCGATGTACCTGGCCATCACCAAGAACCCGGAGCGCGGGCACTTCACCTACGACGCGGCCACCGACTCGGCCCGCCTCAACTGGCGGCGGGACCAGAACACGCCCTCGGTCAACGCCGCGAAGTGCCTCTTCGACCGCATCAACCTGAAGAACTTCACGATGTACCGCTACGACCTCTTCGGCGACAACAAGGCCTTCGCCGACAACTTCACCTACCACCCGCTCGGCGGCTGCGTCCTCGGGGCGGCCACCGACGCCTACGGGCGGGCGAAGGGCTACCAGGGGCTGTACGTGGTCGACAGCTCCCTGATCCCCGGGTCGCTCGGCGTGAATCCGTTCGTGACCATCACCGCCCTCGCAGAGCGGAACATGGCCCGGATCCTCGCCGAGGACCCCAGGTAGCGGGGGGATCAGCCCCGGTACAGCGCCTCGATCTCGTCCGCGTAGTCCTTCGCCACCACGTTGCGCTTCAGCTTCAGCGAAGGCGTGATGTGACCCGACTCCTCCGTGAACTGGGAGGGCAGAATGCGGAATTTCCGCACCGATTCCGCCTTGGATACCGCCGCGTTGCCGTCGTCCACGGCCTTCTGGACGGCGGCGATCAGCTCCGCGTCCTCGCGCAGCTCCGCCGCCGTCACCCCGGCCGGCTTGCCGTTCTCCGCGGCCCAGCGGCCGAGGAACTCCTCGTCGATGGTGACCAGCGCGGCCACGAACGGCCGCCCGTCGCCGACCACCATGCACTCCGCGACCAGCGCGTGCGCCCGGATCCGGTCCTCGATGACCGCGGGGGCGACGTTCTTGCCGCCGGCCGTGACGATGAGTTCCTTCTTGCGTCCGGTGATCGCGAGGTAGCCGTCCTCGTCGAGGGTGCCGACGTCGCCGGTGTGGAACCAGCCGTCGGTCAGCGCGTCGGCGGTGGCCGTCTCGTTCTTCCAGTACTCCTTGAAGATGTGCTCGCCGTGCAGCAGCACCTCGCCGTCGTCCGCGATGCGCACGACGGAACCCGGGAGCGGCTGGCCGACCGTACCGATCTTCGTCTTGTCCCACGGGTTGAAGGCCGTGGCCGCGCAGGACTCGGTCAGGCCGTAGCCCTCCAGCACCGTGAAGCCGATGCCGCGGAAGAAGTGCCCGAGGCGCTCGCCCAGCGGGGCCCCGCCGGAGATCGCGTACTCGCCGCGCCCGCCGAGGACCGTGTGCAGCTTGCTGTAGACCAGCTTCGTGAAGAGCTTGTGCTTGAGCTTCAGGCCGAAGGACGGGCCGCCCGGGGCGTCCAGCGCGCGGCTGTACGCGATCGCGGTCTCGGCGGCGGCGTCGAAGATCTTGCCCTTGCCGTCGGCCTGCGCCTTGGCGCGCGCCGAGTTGTAGACCTTCTCGAAGACGCGCGGCACGCCGAGGATCAGCGTGGGCTTGAAGGACTGCAGCTCGTCGGTGAGGTTCTTGATGTCCGGTACGCAGCCCAGCCGGATCGGCGCCAGCACGGCCGCCACCTCCACCAGGCGGCCGAAGACGTGCGCGGCCGGGAGGAAGAGCAGGACCGAGCACTCGCCGGTGCGGAAGAGCGGGCTGAGCCGCTCCACCACGTTGCCGCACTCGGCGAAGAAGTTGCGGTGGGTCAGCACGCAGCCCTTGGGGCGGCCGGTGGTGCCCGAGGTGTAGACGATGGTGGCCGGGTCGTCGGCGACCGCCGTGCTGCTGCGCTCGTCGACCTCGTCGTCGGTGATCTTGCTGCCCGCGGCCTTCAGAGCCTCGACGGCGCCCTGCTCGATCTCCCAGACCTCGCGCAGCTCCGGCAGCCGGTCCCGCAGGGAGGCGACGGCCGCACTGTGTCCGGGGCTCTCCACGATCACGGCGACGGCGCCGGAGTCGCCGAGGATCCACTGGACCTGCTCGGGGGAGCTGGTCTCGTAGACGGGGACGGTGACACCGCCCGCGGTCCAGATCGCGAAGTCGATCAGCACCCACTCGTAGCGGGTGCGGGAGATCAGGGCGACCCGGTCGCCGGGGCGGATGCCCGCCGCGATCAGGCCCTTGGCCGTGGCCCGGACCTCGGCCAGGAACTCGGTCGCGGTCACGTCCTGCCACCGGCCGTCGACCTTGCGGCTCATGACGGCGGTGTCGGGATGCTGCGCGGCATTGCGGCGGATGAGATCCGTCAGGTTCCCGTCCGACGGGACCTCGTACAGGGCCGGAAGGCTGAACTCGCGCAAGACTGCTGCTCCTCTGGGCGCCATCGCCACCATGTGGACCGACCGGACGTTACCCACCGGTAGTGGGTTCCCGATAGAGGGAACCGGCCAGATGTTCCATGCGTCACACGACACGGCCCTCAGAAGCCGACAGTAGTCGACCCGGTTCGCGACTCGGAAGTAACCGCAGGTCCGGTGGGCTCTACCAGTCCCTCTACCCGCGGTTACCCCGCGCCCCTAGGGTGGCCGCATGGGTGGCAGCACGCGTGGCAGGAAAAGCCGCACACGGATCCACGTCGTCAGCGACGTGCACGGCAACACCGAAGCCCTCGCCAGGGCGGGGGAGGGCGCCGACGCCCTGATCTGCCTCGGCGACCTCGTCCTCTTCCTCGACTACGCCGACCACTCGCGCGGGATCTTCCCCGACCTCTTCGGCGTCGAGAACGCCGACCGGATCGTCGAACTGCGCACCGCCCGCCGATTCGCCGAGGCACACGCCTTCGGCCGGCAGCTGTGGGAGGGGCTGGACCGGGACCGGCTGATCGAGGGCGCCGTGCGCCGCCAGTACGCGGAGATGTTCGCGGCGTTCCCCGACCCCACCTACGCCACCTACGGAAACGTCGACGTCCCGGGCCTGTGGGCCGAGTACGCCGACCGCCGCCCCGGCATCACCGTCCTCGACGGGCAACGGGCCGAGATCGGCGGCCGCGTCTTCGGCTTCGTCGGCGGCGGCCTGCCCTCGCCGATGTCCACCCCGTACGAGGTGGACGTCGACGAGTACGCGGCCAAGGTGGAGGCGCTCGGCGAGGTCGACGTACTGTGCTCGCACATCCCGCCGGAGGTGCCGGAGCTCTGCTACGACACGGTGGCACGGCGCTTCGAACGCGGCAGCGAGGCCCTGCTCGCCGCGATCCGCAGGACCCGGTCCCGCTACGCCCTCTTCGGGCACGTGCACCAGCCGCTGGCGAGGCGGATGCGGATCGGGAACACCGAGTGCGTGAACGTGGGGCACTTCGCCGCCACCGGAAGGCCATGGGCCCTGGAGTGGTGACCACCGCACGCACGGTAGCCTTCGAGCGGCGGCCGGCGGCCGCACACTTCCTCGAACACTCTCCGGAGGAGCCACCGCGATGGCGGAACACACCAGCTCAAGCATCACGATCGACGCCTCCCCGGCCGACGTGATGGCCGTGATCGCCGACTTCGCGCGCTACCCGGAGTGGACCGGCGAGGTGAAGGAGGCCGAGGTGCTGACGACCGACGCCGAGGGCCGCGCGGCACAGGTGCGGCTGCTGCTCGACGCGGGCGCGATCAAAGACGACCACGTCCTCGGCTACACCTGGACCGGCGCGGACGAAGTCAGCTGGACCCTCGTCAAGTCCCAGATGCTGCGGCAGCTGGACGGCTCGTACCGGCTGGCGCCGGTGGACGGGGGCAAGCGTACGGAGGTCACGTACCAGCTGACGGTGGACGTCAAGATCCCGATGCTGGGCATGATCAAGCGCAAGGCGGAGAAGGTCATCATCGACCGGGCGCTGGCGGGCCTGAAGAAGCGCGTCGAATCCACCTGAGCCCCTCCGGGGTGCTCCCCGGGTACTCGGGCGTGCCCGGCCCCCTGGGGCTTCGCCCGAACCGGTCCGGCTCCGCTGCTGGGGCTCCGCCCCAGACCCTCCCCCAGACTCCGTCCGGGGGGACCCCCACGCCTCAAACGCCGGCGAGGCTGGAATTGCCCTCCGGGCAATCCAGCCGGCCTGGGCGGAAGGTTGCGCTGCGCGCACTTGCAAGCCGACGCCGGCCAAATCCAGCCCCTCCGGCGTTTGAGGAGCGGGGTACGGGGCGGAGCCCCGCATCTTTGAGCCGCACCGGGCGGGCGGCGGGAGAACCACCACCGAGTCGGAGCGAAATGCACACCCTGCTGATCACCGGCCCCGGCGGCGCCGGGCGGAGCACCGTGGCCGCGGCCACCGCACTCGCCGCGGCACACGAAGGCCGCCGGGTGCTGCTGCTCACCGACGACCCCCACGCCGAGGACGGCGACCGGCTCCGCGTGGCCCGGGTCGACTCCGGACAGGAGTTCCGCCGGGAGCTCGTCGCCCTGCAGGAACGCGGGTCCGTTGTGCTCGGCATGGTCGGGGCCCGGCCCCTCACGGCCGAGGAGCTCACCGAGCTGCCCGGCGCCGAGGAATTCGCCCTGCTCCGCGCCATCCGTCGGGCGGCCACCGCGCCCGACACCGACCTCGTCGTCGTCGACCTGCCCCCGCTCCACCAGGCCGTCGCCACTCTCGCCCTCCCCGCCCAGCTGCGCCGCTACCTCGCCCGGCTGCTCCCCGCGGAGCGCCAGGCCGCCCGCGCGCTGCGTCCCGTACTGGCCCAGCTGGCCGGTGTGCCCATGCCCGCGCAGTGGCTCTACGAGGCCGCCGCCCGCTGGGACGAGGAGCTCGCGGCCGTGCAGGCCGTCGTCGAGGCCGACACCACCGAGGTACGGCTCGTCGCCGAGCCGGGACCGGCCGCCGCCGACGCGCTGCGGATCGGCAGGCTCGGGCTCGCCCTCCAGCAGCTGCCCGTCTCCGCCGTCGTCGCCAACCGCCTCCTCCCGCAGGGCTCCGCCGACCCCTGGCTCGCCGGGCTCGCCGCCCAGCAGGAGAAGTACGCCGCCGAGTGGGCCGCCGAGCTCCCGGTGATACCCCTCGCCCACCTCGGCCGGGACCCGCGCGGCCCGCAGGACCTGGCCCTCCTCGCCGAAGCGCACGGGCTCGTGCCCGCGCCGCCCGCACCCCGCCCCGACTGGGCCGTCGAGGACCGCCGCGCCGAGGACGGGGTACTCGTCTGGGCGGTGGAGCTGCCCGGCGCCCGCAAGAGCGAGCTCGACCTGATCCGCCGCGGCGACGAGCTGCTCCTCACCGCCGGCCCCTACCGCAGGATCGTTCCGCTGCCCTCCGTCCTGCGCCGCTGCGCCGTCTCCGGCGCGGCCCTCGCCGACGGCGTGCTCCGCGTCCGCTTCACGCCGGACCCGGGGCTGTGGCCCCGTACGCCCTGAAGCGGATACGCCCGTTCGGGTAACGTCGAAGGTAGCCAGCACAGCCGCCCCGCAGCCGCCGCAGGAGAGTCCGCCATGAGCGAGGCCACCGACCGCCCCACCGACGACGACGCCTGGGCCAAGGCCTGCGCCGAGGACCTCGCCGCCGAGAAGGAGCGCCTGCGCGGACAGGGCCGGCCGGGCGCCGGGTCCACGACCGGCACCGCTGCCGAGGAGCTGTTCAAGCTCTTCGAGGCCGTCGCCGACAAGGTCTCCACCCTGAACAACCCGCTCTTCGGCGCCGCCGCCCAGGGCGCGGTACGCCAATTCGTGGACCAGGCCAAGACCGCCGCCAAACCCGTCATGGAGCGCAACCCGGAGGTCTTCGACCACCTCGCGGCCGCCGGCTCCGAGCTGCTCGCCGCCTACCGCTCCGCCGTCGAGGGCCACGAGCGCCGCTGGACGCGCGACGAGCCCCCGGCCCCCCGCAAGGCACCCCAGGACCGAGACCCCCGCGACGAAGGCCCCGACGAGGGCCCCGGAGAGCGGATCGATCTCGACTGAACCAACCGGGCACCCGCTCCACCCTCGGGTACCGTTGGCCGTGGCGGGGTTTGACCGGAAACCGAGGGACTAATGGGACTCACCATCGGCGTCGACATCGGCGGCACGAAGATCGCGGCCGGCGTGGTCGACGAAGAGGGCACCATCCTTGAGACGTACAAGGTGCCCACCCCGCCGACCGCGGACGGAGTGACGGAGGCCATCTGCGCCGCCGTCTCCGAGGTCAGCAGCAACCACACCATCGACGCCGTGGGCATCGGCGCCGCCGGATACGTGGACGACAAGCGGGCCACCGTGCTCTTCGCGCCGAACATCAACTGGCGTCACGAACCGCTCAAGGACAAGGTCGAGCAGCGCATCGGCCTCCCCGTGGTCGTCGAGAACGACGCGAACTGCGCGGCCTGGGGCGAGTACCGCTTCGGCGCCGGCCAGGGCCACGAGGACGTCATCTGCATCACGCTCGGCACCGGCCTGGGCGGCGGCATCATCATCGGCAACAAGCTGCGACGCGGACGCTTCGGCGTCGCCGCCGAGTTCGGCCACATCCGGATCGTCCCGGACGGCCTGCTGTGCGGCTGCGGCAGCCAGGGCTGCTGGGAGCAGTACGCCTCCGGGCGCGCGCTCGTCCGGTACGCGAAGCAGCGCGCCAACGCCACCCCCGAGAACGCGACGATCCTCCTGTCGCTCGGCGACGGCACCCCCGAGGGCATCGAGGGCAAGCACATCAGCGTGGCCGCCCGCCAGGGCGACCTGGTGGCCATCGACTCCTTCCGCGAGCTGGCCCGCTGGGCCGGCGCGGGCCTGGCCGACCTGGCCTCGCTCTTCGACCCGTCGGCGTTCATCGTCGGCGGCGGCGTCTCCGACGAGGGAGACCTCGTACTCGACCCGATCCGCAAGTCCTTCAAGCGCTGGCTGGTCGGCGGGGCGTGGCGCCCGCACGCCCAGGTGCTGGCCGCGCAGCTCGGCGGCAAGGCCGGACTCGTCGGCGCGGCCGACCTGGCCCGCCAGGGCTGAGGCCCGCCACCCGGATTTCCGCCGGACCGCCCGCCGCGCCCCTTGGGGGCTG
>NZ_JBHWJY010000123.1:0-18183 GCF_042731135.1 Streptomyces sp. NPDC059874 | reverse complement strand
CCCGCCGGCGTTTGAGGCGATCTTTCAGCCCCGCCGGCGTTTGAGGCGATCTTTCAGCCCCGCCGGCGTTTGAGGCGCGGGGGTCCGGGGGCAGAGCCCCCGGCAGCGGCGCCGCAGACGAGCAGCTACGCCTTGCGGGCCCGGGACGTGGCCTTCTTGGCCGGGGCTGCGGCCTTCTTCGTGGCGGCGGCGGCCTTCTTGGCCGCAGGCTTCCGCTGGCCGACCACCGCCGGGGCGGCGGCCCCGTCCGAGACGCGGTCGGCCCCCAGGATGTCCCGCAGGAACTTGCCGGTGTGGCTCGCCCCCACCGACGCCACCTGCTCCGGCGTGCCCTCGGCGACGACGAGACCGCCGCCGTAGCCGCCCTCGGGACCCATGTCGATGACCCAGTCCGCGGTCTTGATGACGTCCAGGTTGTGCTCGATGACGATCACCGAGTTCCCCTTGTCCACCAGCCCCGACAGCACCTTGATCAGCTTCGAGATGTCCTCGAAGTGCAGACCCGTCGTCGGCTCGTCCAGCACGTACACCGTCCGGCCCGTCGACCGCTTCTGCAGCTCGGAGGCCAGCTTCACGCGCTGCGCCTCACCGCCCGACAGCGTCGGCGCGGACTGCCCGAGCCGGACGTAGCCCAGCCCGACCTCGTTGAGCGTCCGCAGGTGCCGCGCGATCGTCGGCACCGCCTCGAAGAAGTCCAGCGCCTCCTCGATCGGCATGTTCAGGACTTCCGCGATGGACTTGCCCTTGTAGTGGACCTCCAGCGTCTCCCGGTTGTACCGGTCGCCGTGGCAGACCTCGCAGGGGACGTAGACGTCCGGCAGGAAGTTCATCTCGATCTTGATCGTGCCGTCGCCGGAGCAGTTCTCGCACCGGCCGCCCTTCACGTTGAAGGAGAAGCGGCCCGGCAGGTAGCCGCGCACCTTCGCCTCCATCGTCTCCGCGAAGAGCTTGCGCACGTGGTCGAAGACACCCGTGTACGTGGCCGGGTTGGACCGCGGGGTCCGGCCGATCGGCGACTGGTCCACGTGCACGACCTTGTCGACGAGGTCGTCCCCGTCCACCCGGGTGTGCCGGCCCGGCACCGAGCGGGCGCCGTTCAGCTCGCGCGCCAGGTGCGTGTAGAGGATGTCGTTGACCAGCGTCGACTTGCCGGAACCCGACACACCGGTCACCGCCGTGAGCACGCCCAGCGGGAAGGCGACGTCGATGTCCCGCAGGTTGTTCTCCTTGGCGCCGTGGACGGTCAGCTTCCGCTCCCCGTTCACAGGCCGGCGTACGTCCGGGATCGCGATGGACCGCTTGCCCGACAGGTACTGCCCGGTCATCGACTCGGTGTTCTTCAGCAGTTCCTTCAGCGAACCGCTGTGCACCACCTTGCCGCCGTGCTCGCCCGCGCCGGGGCCGATGTCCACGACCCAGTCGGCCACCTTGATGGTGTCCTCGTCGTGCTCGACGACGATGAGCGTGTTGCCCATGTCCCGCAGCCGCACCAGCGTCTCGATCAGCCGGTGGTTGTCCCGCTGGTGCAGGCCGATGGAGGGCTCGTCGAGTACGTAGAGCACGCCGACGAGGCCGGAGCCGATCTGCGTGGCCAGCCGGATGCGCTGGGCCTCGCCGCCCGACAGGGTGCCGGCGGCGCGGTTGAGCGAGAGGTAGTCGAGGCCCACGTCCACGAGGAAGCGCAGCCGCTCGTTGACCTCCTTCAGGACCCGCTCGGCGATCTTCTTGTCGCGGGCGTCGAGGCGCAGCCGCCCCAGGAAGTCCGCGCACTCGCTGATCGACATCGCGGCGACCTCGGCGATGGACCGCTCCATCACCGTCACGGCGAGCACGATCGGCTTGAGGCGGGTGCCCTCACAGGTCGGGCAGGGCACCTCGCGCATGTAGCCCTCGAAGCGCTCGCGGCTGGCGTCGCTCTCCGATTCCGCGTGCCGCCGCTTGACGAACGGCACCGCGCCCTCGAAGGCCGTCGTGTAGGCGCGCTCGCGCCCGTACCGGTTGCGGTAGCGGACCTCGATCTGCGTCTTGTGGCCGTGGAGCAGGGCCTTCTTGGCCCGCGCCGGCAGCCCTGCCCACGCGATGTCCGTGCGGAAGCCGAGCTCCTCGGCGAGCGCGCCGATCAGCCGCTGGAAGTAGTCCTTGGTGTGGCCGAGGGACCACGGCGAGACCGCGCCCTCGTCCAGGGACTTGTCCTCGTCCGGAACGATCAGCTCCGGGTCCACCTCCATGCGCGTGCCGATGCCGGTGCACTCGGGGCAGGCGCCGAAGGGCGAGTTGAAGGAGAAGGAGCGCGGCTCCAGCTCCTCGAAGGACAGGTCGTCGTACGGGCAGTAGAGGTGCTCGGAGTACATCCGCTCACGCTCGGGGTCGTCCCCGGCGAGGTCGACGAAGTCCAGGATGACCATGCCGCCGGAGAGACCGAGGGCGGTCTCCACCGAGTCGGTGAGCCGGCGCTTGGCGCTGTCCTTGACGGTGAGGCGGTCGATGACCACCTCGATGGTGTGCTTCTCCTGCTTCTTCAGCGTGGGCGGCTCGGAGAGCTGGATGGTCTCCCCGTCCACCCGCGCCCGGCTGTAGCCCTTGGTCTGCAGGTCGGCGAAGAGGTCCACGAACTCGCCCTTGCGCTCGCGCACCAGCGGCGAGAGCACCTGGAAACGGCTGCCCTCCGGGAGCGCGAGCACCTTGTCGACGATCGCCTGCGGCGACTGGCGGGAGATGGGGCGGCGGCACTCGGGGCAGTGCGGCTTGCCGATGCGGGCGAAGAGCAGGCGGAGGTAGTCGTAGACCTCGGTGATGGTGCCCACGGTCGAGCGCGGGTTGCGCGAGGTGGACTTCTGGTCGATCGAGACGGCCGGGGAGAGGCCCTCGATGAAGTCGACGTCGGGCTTGTCCATCTGCCCGAGGAACTGGCGGGCGTACGACGAGAGCGACTCGACGTAGCGGCGCTGGCCCTCGGCGAAGATCGTGTCGAAGGCCAGAGAGGACTTGCCCGACCCTGAGAGTCCGGTGAAGACGATGAGGGAGTCGCGGGGCAGGTCGAGCGAGACGTTCTTGAGGTTGTGCTCGCGAGCGCCACGAACGATGAGACGGTCGGTCACGCCGGTCCGCACCTTTCTTGAGAGAGCGGGGGCACAGGTCCCCGTCCCAGGGTATGGGGGGCGCCTCTGCGGTGGAGATGCTGTCTTGGACTTCGAGCGTATAGCACGCACATTCGATTTACGGCACTCCCTCGACCTCTTCACCCGATCGTGTGGCCGAGGGCCTCAAACCACTAGGCTCGCCGTCATGACTGATCATGTGCACGACCTGCGATCTGTACGTGAATCCACGGACCGACTGCTGACCGCGGTCGCGAAGCTGGACAACGCCGCCCTCGCCGAGGAGTCACTCCTCCCCGGCTGGACCCGCGGGCACATCCTGGCCCACCTCGCGCGCAACGCGGACGCCCTCGTCAACGTCTTCGAGGGGCGCCCGATGTACGAGAGCGCGACCGGCCGCGACGCGGACATCGAGCGCGACGCCGGTCGGCCTCTGGAAGAACAACTGACGGACGTCCGTGATTCCGCGGCCCGCTTCCTCGCCACCTCCGAGCCCGACCAGGACTGGTCCCGCACGGTCGAGCTGCGCAACGGCGTCACCGACCTGGCCTCGAACGTGCCCTTCCGCCGCTGGGTCGAGGTCGAGCTGCACCACGTCGACCTGAACATCGGCTACGAGCTCTCCGACCTCCCGGAGGAGTTCACCGACCGCGAGATCGCCTTCCTCGCCGACCGCTGGTCCGGCCGTCCCGAGGTTCCGCCGGTGACACTGAAGACGTACCACGGGGACCAGGTCTGGCACACGGGCGGCTCCGAGGGCACCCCGGTGACCCTCACCGGCTCCCCGGACGAGCTGCTCGGCTGGCTGGCCGGCCGCGGCCTCAAGGGCGCCCACCTGACCCTCGAGGCGGGCGACAGCCTCCCCGAGCTCCCCCCGCTCTAGGACCAGACACCCCTAGGATCAAAACATGACGTACACCGGAGAGGTCAAGGTCGGCGGTCCGGCCGACGTGCACGAGCTCGCGGACCTGATGATTTCCAAGGTCGCGGTGGGTTCGATGAACAACAACGCCTACCTGCTGCGCTGCCGCGCCACCGACGAGCAGCTGCTCATCGACGCGGCCGCCGAGGCGGACACGCTGCTGAGCCTGATCGGTGACGACGGCATCGCCTCCGTCGTCACCACCCACCGCCACGGCGACCACTGGGGCGCGCTCGCCGAGGTGGTCGCCGCGACCGGGGCCACCACCTACGCGGGCGCCCTCGACGCCGAGGGCATCCCGGTGAAGACCGACGTCCCGGTCGCGGACGGGGACACCGTGCGCGTCGGGCGGGTCGAGCTGACCGCCCGGCACCTGGTCGGCCACACCCCCGGCTCGATCGCCCTCATCTACGACGACCCGCACGGGCACGCTCACGTGTTCACCGGCGACTGCCTCTTCCCCGGCGGCGTCGGCAACACCTGGGGCGATCCGAAGGCCTTCGCCAACCTGATCGACGACGTCCAGCACAAGCTCTTCGATCAGTTGTCGGACGAGACCTGGGTCTATCCCGGACACGGCAACGACACCATGCTGGGCGCCGAGCGGCCCCACCTCGCCGAATGGCGCGAGCGCGGCTGGTAGACCGCGACCGGCGGACCGCCCCCGACAGCCCCGCATCGCGTCAACTTCGATACGCGGTGCACTCCTTCCGGTCGTTCCCGACCGAACGCACGTCCCGGGCGACGGGGAAGGGGTAACTGCTGCACCATGCAACAAGACCCCTCCCCCACCGTCTCCCCCCGAACCCCCGCGGCCGACGGCCCCGGCATGCTGCGGCTCGCCTCGGCCTCCCTGGCCGGGACCGCGATCGAGTTCTACGACTTCTTCGTGTACGGCACGGCCGCCGCCCTCGTGCTCGGCCCGCTCTTCTTCCCCTCCTTCTCGCCGCTCGCCGGAACGCTCGCCGCCTTCGGCACCTTCGGCGTCGGCTTCCTCGCCCGCCCGCTCGGCTCCGTGGTCTTCGGCCACATCGGCGACCGCTACGGCAGGCGCCCCGTGCTGCTCGCCTCCCTGCTGCTCACCGGCCTCGCGACGGTGGCGGTGGGCTGCGTGCCGACGTACGCCTCGATCGGCATGGCGGCGCCGGTCCTGCTGCTCCTGCTGCGCTTCCTGCAGGGCCTCGGGCTCGGCGGCGAGTGGGGCGGCGCGGTGCTGCTGACCGCCGAGCACGCCCCCGAGGGGCGGCGCGGCCTGTGGTCGAGCTTCCCGCAGATCGGCCCGGCGGTGGGGTTCCTGCTGGCCAACGGCATGATCCTGGCGCTGTCCGCCTCCTTGACCGAGGCCCAGTTCACCTCCTGGGGCTGGCGGGTGCCCTTCTGGGCGGCCGGGCTGCTCGCGCTGGCCGGACTCTGGCTGCGCCGCTCCGTGGAGGAGACCCCACAGTTCCGGGCGCTCGCCGAGACCGACCGCCGGGCGGAGGCTCCGCTCGCGGAGGTGGTGCGCGGCCACTGGCGGCTGCTCCTGCTGACCGGCGGGGCGCTCTCCGTGGGGTACGCCGTCTTCTACGCGGTCACCACCTGGTCCCTCGCGTACGCCACCGAGCATCTCGGCGTGGGCCGTACGGTGATGCTCGCCTGCATCATGGCCGCGGTCGCGCTCAAGGGCCTGGTGACCCCGCTGGTGGCGGTGTTGGGCGACCGCCACGGGCGGCGGCCGCTGTGCCTGGCCGGGTGCGCGGCCTGTGCCCTGTGGATGTTCCCGCTGGTGGCGCTGTTGCGTACGGCCGACCCGCTGCTGATGACGCTGGGCTTCGTCGGGGCCCTGCTGGGCATGGTGACGATGTTCGCGGTGGTGGGCGCCTACCTGCCGGAGCTGTACGATCCGAGGATCCGCTGCACGGGCGCGGCCGTGGGCTACAACCTGGGCGGTGTGCTGGGCGGGGCGCTGACCCCGATCGTGGCGACGGCGCTGGCGGACGGCTCCGGTCCGCCGTGGGGCGTCGCGGTGTACCTGAGCGGGATCGCCCTGGTCAGCCTGGGCTGCTTCGCGCTGCTGCCGGAGACCAATCCGGTGGTCGTACGGAAGCGGGCGGGCGCGGCCGCGGGTACGGAAACGGGGGCGGCCGAAGCGGCCGCCCCCGCGTAGCTCCGTAACTCCGGGGCCGCGCCTTACACGTCGACGCTCTCCGGGCGGGCGGCGGCTTCGGCCGCCGCCTGCTTCTTCGAGGCCATCAGGCTGGTGATGGTGGTGATCACCAGGACACCGCAGATGACGCCCAGGGAGACCGGGATCGAGATCACCGGGACGTGCACGCCGGACTCGTGCAGGGCGTGCAGCACCAGCTTGACGCCGATAAAGCCCAGGATGATCGACAGGCCGTAGCTGAGGTGGACCAGCTTCTTGAGCAGGCCGCCGATGAGGAAGTACAGCTGGCGCAGGCCCATCAGCGCGAAGGCGTTGGCGGTGAAGACGATGTACGGGTCCTGGGTGAGGCCGAAGATCGCGGGGATCGAGTCGAGGGCGAAGAGCACGTCGGTGGTGCCGATGGCGAGCATGACGACCATCAGCGGGGTCAGCACGCGCTTGCCGTTGTTCTCGATGAAGAGCTTGGTGCCGTGGTACTTGTCGGCGACGCCGAACTTCTTCTCGACGGACTTGAGGAGACGGTTCTCCTCGAACTCCTCGTCGTCCTCGTCCTTGCGGGCCTCCTGGATCAGCTTCCACGCGGTGTAGATCAGGAACGCGCCGAAGATGTAGAAGACCCACGAGAAGCTCGCGATGATCGCCGCGCCGGCCGCGATGAATATCGCGCGCAGCACCAGGGCGATCAGCACACCGACGAGCAGCACGCGCTGCTGGAGGTGGGAGGGCACCGAGAACTTCGCCATGATCAGCACGAAGACGAAGAGGTTGTCGACGCTCAGGGACTTCTCGGTGATGAAGCCGGCGAAGAACTCCTGGTAGGCCTGGCCGTTGCCGAAGAACCACAGGCCGAGGCCGAAGAGTCCGGCGAGGACGATCCAGACGACCGTCCAGGTGCCCGCTTCCTTGATCGATACGTCGTGCGGCTTGCGGCCGATGAAGAAATCGGCGCCGATGAGAAGGGACAGACCAAGAATGGTCAGGGCCCACAGGGTCCAGGAAACTTCCACGGTGAACACGCCTCCGGCGGATGGCTCAGCACTTCGTCAGCGTCATCGCTGCCGGAGGTCTCTTCCACCCGGGCGACCTGGGGGCCGTGGGCCGACGCCCCGGGACAGTCACAGTCCGTATTGACGGGCACGCCGTAGCAGGAAAGCAGGAATACTCCCCTCCGCGCTCCACAGCATACCCGTCAACGACGGTTAAGGTAAAGGAACTCCCAAGGAATGGTCACGGGCGGGTTCTGCGGCGGGCCTCCGCCACCCGGTCCAGCGCCTCTTCGAGGACCCGACTGCCCTGCGGCGGCAGGTTCGGCTCGAAGGTCCACTGGTGGTGGACCCACGGATCGGCGAGGTGGTCGTCCGGTACGGGCGACAGCCTCATCAGCGAGCGCCACAGCGGGTCGAGCAGCGGCCCGTAGGCCGACGCCTCGTCACGGTCGGCGACCATCAGCAGGTGCACGCCGACCGCCGCTCCCTCGTCGGCCAGATAGCGCAACTGGGTGACGGCCCGGTCGTCGAAGCCGTGCGGGAAGTCGTGCACGATCAGCAGCTGCTCGGCCGTGTCCACGTCCGGCGGCAGGTCCTCGGGGGCACCGGCCCGCAGCGCCATCTGTACGAGGTCCACGCGCCGGGTCAGCTTCGCCAGCGTCTCGGTGACCCCCGCGGCCCCGGCGGCGGGCGGCCCGGCCAGCACCCCGGCGCGCACGAGCGGCGCGAGGGAGGCGGCTCCGGCCCCGGCCGCGTCGATGACGTGGACGGAGAACCGGTCGGCCGGATGGACCGCGAGCAGCCGTACCGCGTAGGCGACGGCCATGTCCATGGCGGCCCGGCGCAGCCGGTCGGTGTCCATGGTCATCGCGGCCTCGGAGCCGGTGCGGCCGTTGTCGATCCAGAGCCCGCGCTCCAGCGGCACCCGGACCAGCATGGGGATCCGCAGCGCGGGCCGCTCGGGCAGGTGCAGGTCGCCCAGGCGCAGGGCCAGCGGGCTCTCCTCGGGCAGCCCGGCCGAGCGGCCGGCGTGCCAGACCGGGTTGTCCCAGCGCGCGTAGGAGGCCGGCAGGGCGGGCTCGACCACCTCGGACTCGGCGACCAGCTGCGCGAGGTCCCGGTCGAGGACGGCCTGGGCCTGAGCGACGAGCTCGTCGCGACGGGCCCGGGCGGTGTCGCGGGCGGCGTTGCCTGAGCCGCCGATGCGGTGGCGGGGGTCGGACAGCACCTCGTCGAGCTCGCGGTCCATGCGGGAGTCGGCGAACTCCACTGCGCCGCGGTAGGCGGCGACGGCGCGGGCCAGGTCCTCGAACATGCCCCAGACCTGGTTGTAGAGGCGCTCCTCCATGGACCAGCCGCTGGCGTCGCCCGCGACGGGGCGCGGGAACTCGCCCGGCTGCTGCGGCGGGGCCGACCGCGGGGCGGGCTCGGGCGGCTCGGTGCTGGTGCGGCGGCGCGGGTGGGCGTAGTTGATGGTGGTGTCGCCGCCGGCGTTGTTCGTGGTGCTCTCTGCCGGGGGCGGCGTCGGCGCGGGTCCCGGCGTACCCGGGTACGGGACTCCGGAGACCGGGAGCGGGTCGGACACCACCGCGACCGGGTCCGAGGTCACCGGGGCCGCGACGCTCGCGTGCACGCGCCCGGCCAGCTCGGCGGCGGCGGGCGCGGCGAGTCCCTGGTCGGCGAACAGGGCCGCGAGGCCGTCGGCGTACCCCTGGCCGACGGCACGGACCTTCCAGGCGCCCTGGCGCCGGTAGAGCTCCAGGGCCACCACGGCCGTCTCGGCGTCCAGACCGGTCAGGGTGTACTCGGCCAGCTCGGTGCCGTCCATGCCCGCGACGGCGACGTGCGAGGCCGCGACGGCACCGAAGGTGGCCGGGCCGGCCGGGGGGAGGGAGAGCAGGACGCCGACCCGGTGCACCTCGGCGGCCACCGCGTCGAGATCGACGGCGAACCGGTGCCGGGCGGCGGCCCCGTCGGGCGCCTCCACCCCCGGAAGGGCGCGCGCACCGGGGTGCGCGATCCCCTCCGGACCGACCACGGTGCCCCGCTCGTCCCCGAGCGAGGCCAGGACGAGCACCGGTGTGCCCGCCGAGACCGTGATCCGCACCTGCTGTTCGGACAGGGCATGGTTCTGCCCACGGACCAGTTCGGCCGCCATCGTCCCGTCTCCCCCCGTTCTTCTTCGCTTACAGGTGCGGCAGGATCGCCGGCATGAGGTCCTGGAACGTCCGGCCGTTGGCCGGGTTGCCCAGGGCCGTCATCTGCCAGCCGGCGCCCACGCGCGACACCTTCGCCATGATCTGCGCGGTGTACTGACCGCCGCCGTCGAGGGTGTAACGGGCCAGCTCCTGGCCGTTGGTCTCGTCGACGATGCGGCAGAACGCGTTCTCCACCTCCTGGAACGTCTGGCCGGTGAAGGAGTTCACCGTGAAGACGATCTGGTCGATGTGCACCGGCACGCGCTGGAGGTCGACGAGGATCGACTCGTCGTCGCCACCCTGGCCGGCGCCGCCGACGAGGTTGTCACCGGTGTGCTTGACCGAACCGTCGTCGCTCTGCAGGTGCCGGAAGAAGACGACGTCCACCGGCTGCTTGTCGGCGAAGAGCACCGCCGAGGCATCCAGGTCGATCTCCCGGGTCCGCGAGCCGAACAGCCCGCGGCGCTTGGCCGCCTGCCAGCCGAGGCCCATCCGGACCGCGGTCAGCGTCCCCCCGTCCGCCTTCTGCAGACTGATGGCCTGGCCCTTGGTCATGTTGACCGTCACGCGTGTCCCCTCTCCCATAGCCCGCCCCGTTGAACGGGCGCGCAGCATGTACCTGCGGCTGTGACCCAACCCTACTGACAGGCTCGGAGTCAGGCGAGGCCCGCTTCCTTCATCTGTCGCAGCTCCTTCTTCAACTCGCCCACCTCGTCCCTGATCCGGGCCGCGACCTCGAACTGCAACTCGGCTGCCGCACCGCGCATGCGCTCGGTCATCTGCTCGATGAGCGCGGCCAGTTCGGCGGCCGGCCGGTCGGTGAGCACCTCTGTCGACTTGGCACCCTTGGCCGCCTTCGCGCCCTTGCCGGCCTTGGCCACCGTGCCGGCCTTGCCGGCGAGCGCGGGCACCGGCGCCTTGAGGGCCTTGCCGTCCTTCGTCTGCCGGTAGCCGGTGCCGAGGAGTTCCTCGGTGTCGAGTTCCTCGCGGGCGATGGTGGCGACGATGTCGTTGATCTTCTTGCGCAGCGGCTGCGGGTCGATCCCGTTGGCCGTGTTGTAGGCGACCTGCTTCTCGCGGCGCCGGTTGGTCTCGTCGATGGCCTGCGCCATCGCCGGGGTGATGCTGTCCGCGTACATGTGGACCTGGCCGGACACGTTTCGCGCGGCGCGGCCGATGGTCTGGATGAGCGAGGTGCCGGAGCGCAGGAAGCCCTGCTTGTCGGCGTCCAGGATCGCCACGAGCGACACCTCGGGCAGGTCGAGGCCCTCGCGCAGCAGGTTGATGCCGACGAGGACGTCGTACTCGCCGGACCGCAGCTCGCGCAGGAGCTCGATGCGGCGCAGGGTGTCCACGTCGCTGTGCAGGTAGCGGACCTGGATGCCGAGCTCCAGGAAGTAGTCGGTGAGGTCCTCGGCCATCTTCTTGGTGAGGGTGGTGACCAGGACCCGCTCGTCCTTCTCGACCCGCGTGCGGATCTCGTGCACCAGGTCGTCGATCTGACCCTCGGTGGGCTTGACCACGACCTCCGGGTCGATCAGGCCGGTGGGTCGGATGATCTGCTCTACGAAGCCGTCGCCGCGCGAGAGCTCGTACTTGCCGGGGGTGGCCGACAGGTAGACCGTCTGGCCGATCCGCTCCTGGAACTCCTCCCACTTCAGCGGCCGGTTGTCCAGCGCGGACGGCAGCCGGAAGCCGTGGTCGACCAGGGTCCGCTTGCGCGAGGCGTCGCCCTCGTACATGGCGCCGATCTGCGGGACGGTGACGTGCGACTCGTCGATGACGAGGAGGAAGTCCTCGGGGAAGTAGTCGATGAGCGTGTTGGGCGCGGAGCCGCGCTCGCGGTCGTCCATGTGCAGCGAGTAGTTCTCGATGCCGGAGCAGGAGCCGATCTGGCGCATCATCTCCAGGTCGTAGGTGGTGCGCATGCGCAGCCGCTGGGCCTCCAGCATCTTGCCCTGCTTCTCCAGCTCGGCGAGGCGCTCGGCCAGCTCGGCCTCGATGCCGGCGATCGCCTTCTCCATGCGCTCGGGACCGGCGACGTAGTGGCTGGCGGGGAAGACGTACAGCTCGCGGTCCTCGCTGATGACCTCGCCGGTCAGCGGGTGCAGGGTGGAGAGGGCCTCGATCTCGTCGCCGAACATCTCGATGCGGACGGCCAGTTCCTCGTAGACCGGGAAGATCTCGATGGTGTCGCCGCGCACCCGGAAAGTGCCGCGGGTGAAGGCCACGTCGTTGCGCGTGTACTGGATGTCGACGAAGCGGCGCAGCAGCTGGTCCCGGTCGATCTCCTCGCCGACCTTGAGGGCGACCATCCGGTCGACGTACTCCTGTGGGGTACCGAGGCCGTAGATGCAGGACACGGAGGCGACGACGATCACGTCACGCCGGGTCAGCAGCGAGTTGGTCGCGGAGTGGCGCAGCCGCTCCACCTCCTCGTTGATCGAGGAGTCCTTCTCGATGTAGGTGTCGGACTGCGGTACGTACGCCTCGGGCTGGTAGTAGTCGTAGTACGAGACGAAGTACTCGACCGCGTTGTTCGGCAGGAGCTCGCGGAACTCGTTCGCCAGCTGGGCGGCGAGCGTCTTGTTCGGCGCCATCACCAGGGTGGGGCGCTGGAGCTTCTCGATCATCCAGGCGGTGGTCGCCGACTTTCCGGTGCCGGTCGCGCCCAGCAGGACGACATCCTTCTCACCTGCACGGATGCGCTTCTCCAGCTCGGCGATGGCCGCCGGCTGGTCGCCGCTGGGCTGGTAGGGGCTGACGACCTCGAAAGGCGCCACCGTGCGTTCGATCTTCGATACGGGCCGCATGACTCAACCGTACGACCCGCCACTGACACTCACGTGGCCCCTCACCCGTTCTGGTCCGTTTGTCGTAGTTCGGTGGCGGCTCGGTGATCTTCAACCCCATGATCGCGGTGAAGGCCCGCCGTGAAGTGCATCGCCACAACGTCTGTCGCTCCGCACCCGTCTGACGCAGGAACAGGGCTCACGACCCGAGGAGAAAGCACATGTACGTCCGACCCGCCGCCGCGACCGCTGCCGCATTCCTGGGCTTCACCCTCACCCTGCTGGGCGGTACGGCCTCGTCCGCCGCCACCGGCCCGGGCCCCGCCGCCGGCTCCGGCCGGGGCTCCGGCTCCCCGGTCGACCGGGCGGCTACGGGGGCACCCGTCGTGTACGCCCACCGGGGGGCTTCGGCGTACGCCCCGGAGAACACCCTCGACGCGATCGACCTCGCGAAGCGGCTGGGCTTCGACTGGGTCGAGAACGACGTGCAGCGCACCAAGGACGGCGAGCTGGTGGTGATCCACGACGACACCCTCGCCCGGACCACCGACGTCGAACAGGTCTTCCCGGACCGCAAGCCCTGGAAGGTCAAGGACTTCACGGCGGCCGAGATCGCCCGACTGGACGCGGGCAGCTGGTTCGGCGAGGAGTACGCGGGCGCCTTCGTGCCGACCCTGCGGGAGTACCTCGACCGGGTGCAGCGCAACCGGCAGCGGCTGCTGCTGGAGATCAAGAAGCCGGAGCTCTACCCGGGGATCGAGGAGCAGACCCTGAAGGTGCTCGGCGAGGCCGGCTGGCTCGACGTGCGCCATGTCACGCGGCGCCTGGTGGTGCAGAGCTTCAGCGCCGACTCCGTACGCGTGGTGCACGCGCTGCGCCCGGACCTGGTGACGGCCTTCCTGGGCACGCCGACGGTCGCCGACCTGCCGCGGTACGCCGAGTTCACCGACCGGATCAACCCGTGGCACACCACGATCTCGGCCGACTGGGTCGCGGCGGTGCACGGACTGCTGGGGGCCCACGGCAAGGCGATGGAGGTGGACACCTGGATCGTGGACGACGCGGCGACCGCCCGGAAGGTGAAGGACATGGGGGTGGACGGGATCATCACCAACGCCCCGGACGTCGTCCGGGAGGCGGTCGGCGACTTCTGAGAGGCGGTCGGCGACTTCCGAGCACGGCGGTGTCGGTGGCGGCCCGTACGGTGGAGGCGTGGACAGCACCGAGCGGCCGCGCGGGCCGCACCTCGAATGGACCGTCTTCACCGGCGGCGACGACGTCGGCGTCGGGGACCTCCTGCTTGCCGCGACCCCGGAGGGTCTGGTCCGGGTCGAGTTCCATGCCGGGCCGGACCGGGTCGACGCGATGATCGGCTCGCTCGTCTCCCGGCTCGGCGCGGACGCGTGGCGGCCCGCACCGGGCGAAGAGGTGCTGCTGGCCGAGCCGATACGCCAGCTCACCGCGTACTTCGCCGGTTCGCTGCGGCGCTTCGAGCTGCCGCTGGACTGGCGGCTGAGCTCCGGCTTCAACCGGCAGGTGCTCCAGGAGCTGGACCGTTCCGTTCCGTACGGTGCGGTGGTCGGCTACGGGGAACTGGCCGCCCTCGCCGGCCAGCCCGGGGCCGCGCAGGCGGTGGGCAACGCCATGGGCTCGAACCCGCTGCCGGTGGTCGTGGCCTGCCACCGTGTCGTGGAGAACGACGGCGGCATCGGCGGCTTCGGCGGCGGGGTGGAGACGAAGCGCCGCCTGCTCGCCCTGGAGGGCGTCCTCCCGGAGCCCTTGTTCTGACCGGTCTCCCGCGCACGACCGGGCCCCGCATCTCGGTTTCCTCCGGGGGTAAGGGGTGGGAGACTGCGTCGGTGAGTACTTCTGCCGCCGCACCCGGCCCGATCTCGCCCCGCGCCCCGCTGCCCCGACGGAGGTGTACCGCGTGACCGCCTCGCCGGGCACCGACCGGCCGGCCGTGCCTCTCACCCGGACGGAGGCGGAGCTGGCCCGGTTGCAGCGGCGCACCTCCTGGGTGCTCATAGCCAGCCAGGTCCTCGGCGGCCTCGGCGTGCCCATCAGCATCGCCCTGGCCCCCGTTCTCGCCACGCAGATCAGCGGCACCGAGGCCCTGTCCGGCTTCGCCTCCACCGCCGCGGTGATCGGCACCGCCCTCCTCTCGCTGCCGCTCGCCGCCCTGATGACCGCGCGCGGACGCCGTCCCGGGCTGGTGCTGGGGTACGGGATCGGCGCGGTCGGCGCGGCGCTCGTCGTCCTCGCCGCCACGATCAAGAGCTTCCCGCTGCTCCTGCTCGGCATGGCCGCCTTCGGCGCCGCCTCCTCCGCCAACCTCCAGGCCCGCTTCGCCGCCGCCGACCTCGCGGCCCCGGACCGTCGGGCCCGGGCGATCTCGGTCGTCGTATGGGCCTCCACCCTCGGCGCGGTGCTCGGCCCGAACCTCTCCGCCCCCGCCAGCCGCAGCTTCGCCGGTACCTCCATACCCGAGACGGCGGGCCCCTTCGTGTGGGCCGCCGTCGTCTTCGTCCTCACCGGCACGCTGATCGGCGTACTGCTGCGCCCCGATCCACTGCTGACGGCCCGCGCGCTGGCCGCGCCGGAGGAGCAGTCCCACGAGGGCCGCTCGCTGCGCGCCGGGCTCACCGCCGTCAAGGCCTCCCCGCGGGCCCGGCTCGCCCTCGTCACCGTCGCGGTGTCGCACACCGTCATGGTCTCGATCATGGTGATGACCCCGATGGACCTGGGCCACCACGGTGCCGGACTGGAACTCGTCGGGCTGGTGATCAGCGTCCACATCGCCGGCATGTTCGCCTTCTCGCCCCTCATGGGCTGGCTCGCGGACCGCCTCGGCCGGCTCTCCGTGATCGGCTTGGCCGCCGGGCTCCTGTCCGTCGCCGCCCTGCTCGCCGGCACGGCCGGGCACAGCCACACCCAGAGCGCGATCGGCCTCTTCCTGCTCGGCCTCGGCTGGTCCGCCGGCATGGTGTCCGGCTCGGCGCTGCTGACCGACTCGGTGCCGCAGCCCGCTCGTGCCGCCGTACAGGGCCTGAGCGACCTCACGATGAACGCCTCGGCGGGCGTGGGCGGCGCGGCCGCCGGCCTGGTCATGTCCCAGGCGAGCTACGGCTGGCTGAACGCCATCGGCGCCGCGCTGCTGCTGCCGATGGCGGCGCTGGCCCTCTTCACCGCGCGCCGCCACCCCCTGTCCGCGAACGGCGGTCAGTAGCTGATGTGGTAGGCCTTGCGGAGCGTCTCGTGCACGGTCCAGGTGGTCTTGTCACCCTCCCGGAGCACACAGGCGGACCCGGGGCCCACCTCCAGGGTCTCGCCGCCCTCGACCTCGATGGTGGCGCGGCCGCTGACCACCACGAACAGCTCGTTGGCCTCGACGTCGGTGACCACGCCGGGGGTGATCTGCCAGATCCCGCGCAGCTGCCTGCCGTCCGCCGATTCCCACAGCACCTTGCCCGTCACGACGGGCTCCCCGGACACGATCTGGTCGGGGTCGAGGTTCTCGACCTCCAGTTCGGCGTCCGGTACGGAAACGGCGAAGGAGGCGGGGGCTGCGGAGTGATCACTGGTGCTCATGGCGCGTCAGCGTAGTGCGGCCCGCCGCGCGGCGCGGTGAGCGGAGCGTCCAGGAACGGCCCGGCCGCCGAGTCACCCTGTCGAGTCTCGGACAGCCTGGGACGGGAGTGGCGGGAGTGTGTTTGGGGGCCTCGTTCGCGCGCCATGGATGGGGACATGTCACAGCACACAGCAGCCGCATCCCCGCCCGTCGGCCCCGTCCTGTCGGAAGAGGTACGCGAGGCACTCGCGCGGGGCAGGCCCGTGGTGGCCCTGGAGTCGACGATCCTCGCGCACGGCCTGCCCCGCCCCCGCAATCTGGCGGTGGGCCTCGAACTGGAGGCGCTGGTCAGGTCGGAGGGCGCCGTTCCGGCGACGATCGCGGTCGTGGACGGGGTGGCGCACGCGGGCCTGGACAAGGCGCAGTTGGAGCGGATCGCCGGCGGGAACGGGGTCCGCAAGCTCGGCCACCGGGACCTGGCGCCCGCGCTGGCGACGGGTGCCACCGGCGCGACCACGGTGTCCGCGACGGCCTTCCTGGCCGCCCGGGCGGGCCTGCGGGTGTTCGCCACGGGCGGGCTGGGCGGCGTACACCGCGAATGGGCGCAGACGCAGGACGAGTCGGCGGACCTGGCGCTGCTGGCGCGTACCCGGATCACGGTGGTGTGCGCCGGGGTGAAGTCGATCCTGGACGTACCGGCCACGCTGCAGCGGCTGGAGACGCTGGGCGTGGGCGTCCTCGGCTACGGGACGGACCGTTTCCCCGGCTTCTACCTGGCCGATTCCGGCGAGCCGGTGGACTGGACCGTGGACCGGCCGGAGGAGGTCGCGGCGGTGATGGCCGCCCAGGACGCGCTGGGCGGGCCGGAGTCGGCGCTGCTGGTGGCCAATCCGGTGGCGGAGGCGGAGCAGCTGGATCCGGAGCTGCACGACCGGGTGCTGGCGGAGGCGCTCGCGGAATGCCGCGAGCAGGGGATCACGGGGCAGGCGGTGACGCCGTTCCTGCTGGGGTTCCTGGTACGGGCGACGGACGGGGCCTCGCTGGAGGCGAACCTGGCGGCGGTACGGGGCAACGTGCGGCTCGGTGCCCGGATCGCGGGGGCCTGGGCGGCGCGGGCGTGAGCGGGGCGGGGGTGAGCGGGGCGGGGGCGCTGCTCGTGGTCGGGGACGTGGTGACGGACGTGATCGCGGTGCATCCGGAGCCGCTTGCTCCGGCCACGGACACGGCCGCCCACATCCGGACCCTGCCGGGCGGCGCCGGGGCCAACGCCGCCTGCTGGGCGGCCCGTACGGGGGCCGCGGAGGTCCGCCTGCTCGCGCGGGTGGGCGCGGATTCGGCGCGCTGGCACGAGGAGGCACTGCTCGCGGCGGGGGTGCGGCCGCGGCTCGTGGTGGACCCGGACGAGCCCACCGGGACGGTGGTCGCGCTGGTCGGCAAGGACGCGGAGCGGACCTTCCTGACCGACAGCGGGGCCTCGCTGCGGCTCTGCCCCGCGGACTGGGCCCCGTCGCTGCTGGACGGGGCGGCCCACCTCCACCTGTCCGGCTACCTGTTCTTCGCCGACAGCAGCCGGGAGCTGGCCCTGGTCGCACTGCGGGCGGCCCGGACGCGGGGGGTCCCGGTGAGCGTGGACCCCGCGTCGGCCGGTTTCCTGGCCGCGCTGGGGCCGCGGCGGTTCCTCGACGCGGTGGCGGGGGTCGACGTACTGCTGCCCAATGAGGACGAGGCCCGGCTGCTCGCCGGGCTGCCGGAGGTCTCCCGGGCGGCCGTGGTGCTGAGCCGCCGGGTGCCGCTGGTGGTGGTGACGCAGGGCGCGGCGGGGGCGCTGGTCGCCGAGCGGGGGCGGATCACCGCGGAGGTCGCGGCGGAGCCGGCCGAGGCGGTGGACACCACGGGGGCCGGGGACGCCTTCACCGGCGCCTTCCTGGCCGCACGCCTCTCCGGCGCGGACCCGACGGAAGCGGCCCGCGCAGGCTGCCGAGCCGCCGGCCAGGCAGTAACCCGCCTGGGCGGCCGCCCGACGCCGTGACCGGCGCCCACACTTGAGGCACGGCTTTCCAGAGCGGAGCCCCGCTCCCGCGCCTCAAACGCCGGCGGGGCTGGATTTGCCCCCTGGCCGGGCCCGGCCTGTGCGGCGCCGCTGCCGGGGCTCCGCCGCGTGCCTCCCGGCGGGGCTGAGTTTGTCCCCTGGCCGGGACCGGCCCGGTCGGGACGGCGCTGCTGCCGGGGCTCCGCCGCGTGCCTCCCGGCGGGGCCGGGTTATGCCCACTGGCCGGGACCGGCCCGGTCGGGGCGGCTTCGCTGCCGGGGCTCCGCCCCGGACCCCGCGCCTCAAACGCCGGCGGGGCTGGATTTTCCTGGGCCGGGATCGGCCTGGGTTGGGGCGGTGCCCCGCCGGAGCATCTCCTCGTCCTCGCGCACTTGGCAGGTGCTTCGACAAGTGAGCGTGGTTGCGCGCTCGTCCTGCGGG
>NZ_JBHWJY010000122.1:0-19203 GCF_042731135.1 Streptomyces sp. NPDC059874 | reverse complement strand
GGGCTGGATGTTTCAGCCTCGCCGGCGTTTGAGGCGCGGGGGTTCGGGGGCGGAGCCCCCGACAGCGGCGCCGCAGGGCCGGATCGGGCCTGTTGCCCGCTGAAGGGCCGCGCATAGACTCCGGGTCACCCATCCCCCCGGTCGAAGGAACCGTCCGTGAACCAGACGTACGCGCTGACCGCGGTCACCGTCGTCGTCCTGGTCACCGTCCTGGTCGGGGCGCTCGGCCTGCGGATATCCCGGACCACCTCCGACTTCTACGTGGCCTCCCGCACGGTCGGCCCCCGGCTCAACGCGGCGGCCATCAGCGGGGAGTACCTGTCCGCGGCCTCCTTCCTCGGGGTGGCGGGGCTGGTGCTGCTCCAGGGGCCCGAGATGCTCTGGTACCCGGTCGGCTACACCGCCGGGTACGTGGTGCTGCTCGCGCTCGTGGCGGCTCCGCTGCGCCGCTCGGGGGCGTACACGCTGCCCGACTTCGCCGAGGACCGGCTGGAGTCGCAGGCGGTGCGCCGGATCGCGGTGCTCTTCGTGGTCGGGGTCGGCTGGCTGTACCTGCTGCCGCAGTTGCAGGGCGCCGGGCTGACCCTGGAGATCCTCACCGGCGCCCCGCACTGGGTCGGCGGGGTGGTCGTCGCCTTCGTGGTCAGCGCGGCGGTGGCGGCCGGCGGGATGCGCAGCATCACCTTCGTGCAGGCCTTCCAGTACTGGCTCAAGCTCACGGCCCTGCTCGTCCCGGCGTTCTTCCTGATCGCCGCCTGGGCCGGGGACGGCGCCCCGCGCGCTTCCTTCGACGCCCCGGCCGTCTTCCGCGAGCACACCACCGTCACCCTCGCCGAGGACGTGCGGCTGTCCCTGGAGGCGCCGCTGACGGTGTCGGTGACCGGCCGGCTGGACGGGCGTACCTACGAGGGGGAGCCGGTGACCCTCGCCGCCGGGCCGCATTCCGTACGGGCCCACGCGCGGCTGGAGTTCGCCCCGGACACTCCTGTGCCCGACACCCGTGCGGAGGCGGGCATGGGAGTGTCCAGCTGGTCGCAGCCGCTGTCCGGGGACCGGTCGGGGTACCGGCTGTACGCGACGTACGGGCTGATCCTGGCCACCTTCCTCGGCACCATGGGCCTGCCGCACGTCGCGGTGCGCTTCTACACGAGCCCCAACGGGCGTGCCGCGCGGCGCACCACGCTGGTGGTGCTCGCGCTGGTCGGGGTCTTCTACCTGCTGCCGCCGGTGTACGGAGCCCTGGGCCGGATCTACGCGCCCGAGCTCGCCCTCACCGGTGACGCGGACGCGGCCGTGCTGGTGCTCCCGGAGCGGATGCTGGGCGGCGTACTCGGGGACCTGCTGGGGGCGCTGCTGGCCGGGGGCGCCTTCGCCGCGTTCCTGTCGACGGCCTCGGGGCTGACCATGGCGGTGGCGGGGGTGCTGCACCAGGACCTGCTGCCGTCGCGCGGGGTGCGCAGCTTCCGCATCGCGGTGCTGCTGGCGATCCTGGTGCCGCTGGGCGGGAGCGTGGCGGCCCGGGACGTGCCGGTGGCGGACGCGGTGGGGCTGGCGTTCGCGGTGTCGGCCTCCTCCTTCTGCCCGCTGCTGGTGCTCGGCATCTGGTGGCGCGGGCTGACCCCGCCGGGTGCGGTGGCGGGGCTGGTCACGGGCGGCGGCGCGGCGCTGAGCGCGGTGCTGGCGACGCGGGCCGGTCTGGCTCCAGGCGGCTGGACGCACGCGCTGCTGGCCTGGCCGGCGGTGTGGTCGGTGCCGCTGGGTTTCCTCACGATGGTGGCGGTGTCGCTGGCCACCCGCTCTCGCATCCCGGTCGGGACGGCGGCGACCCTGGCCCGGCTGCACCTGCCGGAGGACGTGGCCGGGGACCGGGCGTGGGGGTCCCGCCGGCGGAGCGCGGGGGAGGGTGCGCGGTGACCGCGGCGGCGCTCGTCGTCCTCGCGGTGGCCGGCGCGGCCCTGCTGCTGGGCGCGGGCTGGGCGGCGGGCCGTCTGCACGCCCTGCGCGGCGAGCGGGCCGCGGGGCTGGACCTCGGCACTCCGGTGGAGCGGGCCACGTTCCACACCCTCCACACGGCTTCGCTGGCCGCTCCCCCGCTGCGGGCGGGGCTGACGGAGGACGCCGCCCGCAAGGCGGCCAAGCGGCTGCGCTCCCTGCTGGGCACGGAGGCGCTGTGCCTGACCGACCGGGATGCGGTGCTGGCCTGGGACGGCCCGGGCGCCGACCATCACCAGCGGCGGGCGATGGCCCGGGTGGCGGTGATGCTGGAGTCGGGGCGCAGCCAGAGCGTGCGGACGGAGTGCCAGCGGCCCGACTGTCCGCTGAAGTGGGCGGTGGTGGCCCCGCTGACCGGCGAGGACGGGATGCTGGGCGCTCTGGTGGCGTACGGTTCGCGGGAGTCGGCGGTGCTGGTGCGGGCGGCCACGGAGGTCGCGCGGTGGGTGTCCGTTCAGCTGGAGCTGTCCGAGCTGGACCGGTCGCGGACCCGGCTGATGGAGGCGGAGATCAAGGCGCTGCGGGCGCAGATATCCCCGCACTTCATCTTCAACTCCCTCGCCGCGATCGCCTCGTTCGTCCGGACCGATCCGGAACGGGCCCGGGACCTGCTGCTGGAGTTCGCGGACTTCACCCGCTACTCCTTCCGGCGGCACGGCGACTTCACCACCCTGGCCGACGAGTTGCGGTCCATCGAGCAGTATCTGGCGCTGGCCGGGGCCCGGTTCGGGGACCGGCTGAAGGTGACCTTGCAGGTGGCGCCCGAGGTGCTGCCGGTGGCGCTGCCGTTCCTGTGCCTGCAGCCGCTGGTGGAGAACGCGGTCAAGCACGGGCTGGAGGATTCCACGCAGGAGTGCCGGATCACCATCACCGCGCGGGACGCGGGCTCGGAGGCGGTGATCACCGTCGAGGACAACGGCATCGGCATGGATCCCGCGCTGCTGCGCCGGATCCTGGCCGGGGAGCGCGCCGGCGCCGGCTCGGGGATCGGGCTGCCCAATGTCGACGAGCGGATCCGACAGGTGTACGGGGACGCGTACGGGCCGGTGATGGAGACGGGTGTCGGCGCTGGCATGAAGATCACCCTGCGGATCCCCAAGTTCCGTGCGGGCGTGCACAGTTCACCGAGGGAACCGCAGCCGCCCCGGCCCTGAGGCGGCATTCTCCGACCGGCCCGTTCCGTGTCATCCTGTGACCGGCGCGCACGACCGGAAGGGACGCCGACGTGACGGTCGGGCGAGAGCAGCTGCGCTGCGACGTACGGGAATGGGTGCGCGCGGGCGCCGAGTGCGGCGGTGCTCAGGGCGCGCTGCTGATCGTGGAGGGCGAGCCCGGCTCCGGCCGGACGGCCTTCGTACGGGCGGCACTGGCCGACGCGGTGGCCCTGGGCGTCGGCGTGCGGTACGCGGCGGCCGACGCACTCGCCGTGGAGCTGCCACTGCGCGCGGCGCTGGACTGCCTGCACCCTGGCGGCCCCGGCCGGGCGCCGGTGGTCGACCTGCTGCGGGAGGCCGCGGAGGCGGCGCTGCCCGGCGGCGCGCTGCTCGCCGCGATGGACCTGCTGGCGGCCGGGGTCGAGCGGTGGTGCGCCGAGCGGCCGCTGCTGCTCGTGCTGGACGACGCCCACTGGGCCGATGCTGCGACCCTGCTGCTGTGGCAGCGCCTCGCCGGCTGGGCGGCGGCGGGACGGCTGCCGCTGCTGCTGGCCGCGACCCGGCGGCCGCTGCCCCGGCGACCCGAGCTGGATCCGCTGTGCGCGACGCCGGGCGGGCGGACGGTGCGACTGGAACCGCTGTCCGCGGCGGAGGCGGCCGAGGTGGTGCGCGAGGTGCTGGGCGCGCCGCCGGGACCCCGGCTGCGGACGGCGGCCGCCCAAGCGGGCGGCAACCCCGCTCTCCTGCGCCGATTGCTGGACCACTGGTCCCGTACCGGAGCCCTCCGCGTCACCCAGGGCGGCGCGGCCGAACTCACCGTGGCCGAAGCCGAGTTGTCGCCGCCGGCCGGGTTGGCCGGGCAGGCGCTGGAACCGCTCTCCGGGCCGGCGCGGGCCACCACCCGGCACGCGGCGCTGCTGGGCCCGGTCTGCACGGTGCGCGAGCTGGCCCTCGTACGGTCGCGGCCGGTGCGGGAGTTGCTCGCGGAGCTGGAGGAGCCGGTGCTGGCCGGGCTGCTGGAGGACAGCGGGGAACGCCTGCGCTTCCGCCACCCGGCGCTGCGGCAGGCCCTCTACGCGGAGACCGCGGGGGCCGTGCGCTCGGCCCTGCACCAGGACGCCGCCCGGACGTTCGCCGAGGCCGGGCTGGACCCGGCGCGGACCGCCGAGCAGCTGCTCTGCGGCGGCCGCCTCGGCCCGTGGGCGGTGCGCTGGCTGGCGGACTCCGTGCCTGCGCTGATCGCCGGGGCGCCCGCCGTCGCGGCGGAGCTGCTGGAGCGGGCCCTCGCGCAGGGCGACCCGTGGGAGCCGCGGACGCGGGAAGCACTGGAGGAACTCCTCGCGGACGCGGCGCTGATGCTGCGCCGCCCCGAGTCGGTCGAGCTGCTGGCGGCGCTGCGCGCCCGGACCACGGACCCGGACCGGCGGGCGTCGGTGGACTTCAAGCTGGTGTCCGCGCTGATGATCCAGGGAGACATGACCCGCTCCCTGGAGGTCACCGAGCGGGCGCTGGCGGAGGAGTTCCCCTCGGCCGCGCTGCGACTGCGGCTGGAGGCCTGCCGGGTGCTGGCCCTGGCCGACCTGCGCCCGCCGGCCGAGGCGTACGCGCTGGCCGGGCCGGTGGTGGAGCGGGCGCGGGCGCTGGGGGATCCCCTGTGCGGGGCGGAGGCCCATCACGCCATGTCCTTCGCCCTGTTCCACCTGGGCCGGGGCCGGGATTCGCTGCGCCACGTCGCGGCGGGGATCACCTGTGCGCGGCGCAGCCCGGAAGCGAACGACATGCGGTTGCTGCTGCTCGCGAACCAGGCGGAGGGCCACATGCGCTTCGACGAGCCGGGGATCGTGGAGGCCGCTCTGCGGGAAGCCCGGGAACTGGCGGCCCGGACCGGTTCGACGGGACGACTGGTGGTGACGCAGGCCCGGCTCGCCGAGTTCCACTACCGGCTCGGCGACTGGGACGAGGCCCTGGCGGGGGTGGCCCGGGCCTGCGCGCTCCCGGTGTCGGACGGCTGGCTGCCGGTGGTGGTGCGCGGGCTGCGGGCGCTGGTACTGGGACACCGCGACGAGCCCGGGGCGGCGGGCACCGAGCTCGCCTCGCTCCCGGCCGACGCCTTCGCCGGCCCGGCCGCGCGCCGCTACGCCTCCCACGTCCTGCTGGCCCGGGCGCTGCTCGCGGAGCGCGACGGCCGCCCGGGCGACGCCCTGCGGGCGCTGCTGCCCGCGCTGGAGGACGGCATGGAGGAGGCGGTTGCCTACGAGCGTCCGTGGGTGCTGTCGGAGATCGTGCGGCTGGCCCTGGAGAGCGGGGAGGCCGGCACGGCGCGGGCGGCGGTGGCGGCGTGCGAGCGGGTGGCCGCGGCGCTGGTCGAGTATCCGGGCCCGGCGCTGGCCCTGCTGCGCTGCCGGGGCCTGTTCGCGCAGGACCCGGAGCCGCTCGCCGAGGCGGTGGCCCGGGGCGAGCGGGCCGGGTGGCCGCTGCCGCTGGGCCACACCCTGGAGGACCTGGCCGTGGCGCGGGCCTGGCGCGGCGACCTGTCCGGCTCGCGGTCGGCGCTGACCCGCGCCGTGGAGACGTACGAGGAGTTGGGCGCGCGGTGGGACATCGCCCGGGCCGACGCCCGTCTGCGGAGCCTGGGCGTCCGCCGGGGCAGCCGGTCCGCGCGGCGGCGGGCGTCGAACGGCTGGGAGGCGCTGACCCCGGCCGAGCTGAAGGTGGCCCTGCTGGTGGCGCAGGGCCGATCCAACCCGGAGATCGCGTCCGAACTGTTCCTCTCCCGCAGGACCGTGCAGACGCACGTCTCGCACATCCTGGCCAAGCTCCAGGTCCGCTCGCGGGCGGCGGTGGCCGCGCAGGCCGCCGCTCAGGCCGCTCAGGCCGCTCAGGCCGCTCAGACGGCGATGCGGTCGCCGGGGCCGTAGCCGGGCATGGCGGCGCGCAGCGCCCTGAGCGCGTAGTGGGTACGGGACTTCACGGTCCCGGCGGGCACGCCCAGCGCCTCGGCGGCCTCGCCGACGGAGGCACCCCGGAAGTAGATCTGCAGCAGCACGGCGCGGTGCTCCGGGCTGAGTAATCGCAGGGCGTGGCGGACGTCGAGGACGGCGACGGCCTGCTCGGTGCGGTCGTCGGCGGCCGGGGAGTGCTCCAGGGCGTCCGGCCCGACCTCGACCGGCCGCACCATGCGGGCCCGCCGGGCGTCGATGGCGAGCCGCCGGGCGACCGTGTACAGCCAGGGCCGCATCGAGGCGTACCCGCTCTCCAGGGCCTCGGGGTGCTTCCAGGCCCGGAACAGGGTCTCCTGGAGCAGGTCCTCGGCGCGGTGCCGGTCGCCGAAGGTGAGGCCGAGGAGGAAGCCGTACAGGGCCTTGCCGTGTTCGCTGTGCAGGCGGGCGAGGGCGTGCGCGTCGGTCCTGTCCACGGGGGTGTCCCTTCGGGGGTCGGGTCCCCCGAGCGTCCCGCAGCGGCCTCGCGGAGTTATCCGCCGCCTGGCGTATCCGCCCACCCGTGCGCCGAACGGTCCCCCACCACGCCGAACGGTCCCCCGGCCCGTACCCACCCGCTGCGCGGAGCCGTCCCCTCCGCCGGCGGAAGATCCAGCCCCGCCGGCGTTTGAGGCGCGGGGTCCGGGGCGGAGCCCCGGCAGTGGCGCCGCAGACTGTCCGGGTACGGCCGTGGCCCCGGCTCGCCCCGCCGCCGTGGGGGGGGGGGCCCCGCCCCCCCCCCCCCGGGGGGGGGGGGCCCCCCCCCCCCCCCCGGGGGGGGGGGGGGGGGGGGGGGGGGGGGGCCCCCCCCCCCCAGTGGCGCCGCAGACTGTCCGGGTACGGCCGTGGCCCCGGCTCGCCCGGAACGGGGCGGGCCGGGGCCACGGAAGAAAGAGCTAGCTCCAGCTGGCGTGCAGCGGCTTGCCCTCGGCGTAACCGGCGGCGGACTGGATGCCGACCACGGCCTTCTCCTCGAACTCCGCGAGGGAACCGGCACCGGCGTAGGTGCAGGAGGAGCGGACACCCGCGATGATCGAGTCGATCAGGTCCTCGACGCCCGGACGCGCCGGGTCGAGGAACATGCGCGAGGTGGAGATGCCCTCCTCGAACAGACCCTTCCGGGCCCGGTCGTACGCCGACTCCTCCGACGTACGGTTCTGCACCGCACGCGCGGACGCCATGCCGAAGGACTCCTTGTACAGGCGGCCCTCGGCCGACTGCTGGAGGTCGCCCGGGGACTCGTACGTGCCGGCGAACCAGGAGCCGATCATCACGTTCGACGCACCGGCGGCAAGCGCCATCGCCACGTCACGCGGGTGACGGACGCCGCCGTCGGCCCACACGTGCTTGCCGTACTTCTTGGCCTCCGCCGCGCACTCCAGCACCGCGGAGAACTGCGGGCGGCCCACGCCGGTCATCATGCGGGTGGTGCACATGGCGCCCGGGCCCACACCGACCTTGATGATGTCGGCGCCGGCGTCGATGAGGTCCTTGACGCCCTCGGCGGCGACGATGTTGCCGGCCACGATCGGGACCTTCGGGTCCAGCGCGCGGACGGCCTTGATCGCGTTGATCATCGACTCCTGGTGGCCGTGGGCCGTGTCGATGACGAGCGTGTCCACGCCCGCGTCGAGCAGCTGCTTGGCCTTCTGCACGAAGTCGCCGTTGATGCCGACGGCGGCCGCGATGCGCAGCTTGCCGTTGGCGTCGGTCGCCGGGGTGTACAGGGTCGCGCGCAGGGCGCCCTTGCGGGTGAGGATGCCGACGAGCTTGCCGTCCTTGTCGACGGCCGGGGCCAGCTTGCGGTGGCCGGCGTCGAGCTGGTTGAAGGCCTCGCGGGGGTCGATGTCGGCGTCGATGAGCAGCAGCTCCCTCGACATGACCTCGGAGAGCTGGGTGAAGCGGTCGACCCCGGTCAGGTCGTGCTCGGTGACGACGCCGACCGGGCGGCCCGCGTCGTCGACGACGACGCCGGCGCCGTGGGCGCGCTTGGGCAGCAGCGACAGCGCGTCGGCGACGGTCTGGGTGGGCGCCAGCGTGATCGGGGTGTCGAGCACGAGGTGGCGGGTCTTCACCCAGGAGATGACGTCGGTGACGACCTCGATCGGGATGTCCTGCGGGATGACGACGATGCCGCCGCGGCGGGCGACCGTCTCGGCCATCCGGCGGCCCGCGATGGCGGTCATGTTCGCCACGACCAGCGGAATGGTGGTGCCGGTGCCGTCGGGCGAGGAAAGGTCCACGCCCTGGCGGGAACCGACCGCGGAGCGGCTCGGCACCATGAACACATCGTCGTACGTCAGGTCGTACGGCGGCTTCAGGTCATTGAGGAAACGCACGTGCTGAACATCCCAGTCGATCGGAGGTACCCCGACCTGTCAGCCGAGGAAACGCACGTACTTCATTCTCCCACGACCTGGCGTTTACGCCGCCCGGGCTGATCGTCCAGGACATACCGGGCCGTGTGGTTCTTTCCTACGGGACTTTGGTCCTTCGGTGGACCGGACCGGTGCGCCGGGCCAGCGGGCGGACGGATCCGCCGTGCCGGACGGCCGTGAGTTCGGCGGCGATGGCGAGGGCCGTCTCCTCGGGCGTGGCGCCGCCGAGGTCGAGGCCTATGGGTGAGCGCAGCCGGGCCAGCGCGGAGTCGGGCACCCCCTCTTCCCGCAGCCGCCGGGCCCGCTCGATGTGGGTGCGGCGCGATCCCAGGGCTCCGACGTAGGAGAGGGGCAGCCGAAGGGCCAGCTCCAGCAGCGGTACGTCGAATTTGGCGTCGTGCGTCAGGACGCAGACGGCGGTACGCGGGTCCAGCCGGCCCGCGTCCCATTCCGCGGCCAGGTGACGGTGCGGCCAGTCGACGACCACCTCGTCGGCGTCGGGGAAGCGGGCCGCGAAGACGGGCCGGGCGTCGCACACGGTGACCCGGTGGCCGAGGAAGGCGCCGATCCGGGCCAGGGCGGCGGCGAAGTCGATGGCCCCGTAGACGAGGAGGCGGGGCGGTTCGGCGGCCGATTCGACGAGCAGGGTCAGCGGCTCCCCGCACAGTCCGCCTGCCGTGCCGAGCTCGGCGGTGCCGGTGTGGCCGGCCGCCAACAGTCCCCGTACCCGCAGGGCGGCGGCCAGGTCCAGTGCGGGGCCCGCGCCGAGCCCGCCCTCGTAGCTCCCGTCGGCATGGACGGCCAGCGCTCGGCCGAGCTGCTGCGGCGGGCCGGAGACGACCCGGGCGAGCGCCGCTCGGGCGCCGCCCGCGGTGGCGTCGAGCACGCGGTGGATGACGGGTCTCACGGGGTCGGCCCCGCGAACCGGGGTGATCAGGACGTCGAGGACTCCCCCGCAGGTCAGGCCCACCGCGAAGGCGTCGTCGTCGCTGTAGCCGAAGCGGTGCAGGCCGCCTTCGCCGGAGGCGATCGCGTCGAGGCAGAGCTCGTGGACGGCGGATTCCACGCAGCCTCCGGAGAGCGAGCCGAGTGCGGTGCCCCGGTCGTCGACGGCGAGCGAGGCACCGGGGCCGCGCGGGGCGCTCCCGGTGACGGAGACGACGGTGGCCAGGGCGAATTCCCGCTGCGCGGCGTACCACGCGCGCAGCTCTTCGGCGATGTCCAGCATCAGCGGATGTACTCGCGGCGCGGGGCCTGGCCGGGGGTGTACGAGCGTGCGGGCAGGACGGCCGGGGGCCCCGGGCGAGCGGTGGGGGGCCGGGCCGTGGCCGGTGCGGGTGCCCGGCCGGTGGCGGCGCGGGCGGCTGCGGGGTGGCTGTCGGCCGGGCGGGCCCGGGTGCCGAGGAGCTTCGCGGCGTGGGCGACGCTGGCGAGGGTGGCGTGGTGGTGCCAGCCCCGGAAGGAGCGGCCTTCGAAGTCGCGGATGCCCACGGGTTCGCAGGTTTCCGTGAAGTCGAGGGAGACGCGGTCGGTGAGCTTGGCGAGGAGGAAGAGCTGGGCGAGCGGCCGGTCGCCGATGTTGGTGATCCAGAACTCGGTCGGCAGCAGGGCGGCTTCGCTCCAGGCTCCGACGAGCAGCAGCGGGGTGGTGGGGGCGGGCAGCGGCCGGTCCTCGCTGGGGGTGGCGAGGATGGACGCGGAGGTGAGCAGGGTGACGGCTCCCTCGGCGCGGCCGTGCCGGGTCCATTCGACGACGCGGCGCTGGGAGCGCAGGGAGTCGATGAGTTCGCGGGCGGGCGCTGTGTGGGGTCCGGGTTTGTGCCGGCCGGCGCCGCCGAAGGAGACGGGCAGCGAGCCGTCGACCTTGAAGACGAAGGGGATGTCCTGGAGGGCGAACGACTCGATGCTCTGCGGGAGGTCGGAGTTGGCGACCTCCATCACCACGGGCCGGCGCTGGAGTTGCCAGGTGGCGGCCATCCGCTGGACGGCGTGTACGGCGTCCTGCGCGGGGGTGAGCGAGCGGGCGGTGTCGGGGATGCCGGCGCGGCGGCGGCGCAGGAGCTCGGTGGTCCAGGGCCCGGGGAGGGTGAGGGTCCATTCGACCGGGAAGCTGGCCTCGCTGGAGGCGAGCCAGATCCCGCTGGCCTGCTGACAGTTGGCGGTGCGGCCGAGCTGGGGGACGAACTGGCGGCCGACGCCGACCGAGCGGTCGCCGGCCTTCTCTATGACCATGGGCTGGAGCACCCAGGCGAGGGGGCGTTGGGCGGTGCGTTCGAGGTGCTGGGCGAGGGAGCGGCGGACCGGGGTCCAGTCCCAGGGGGACTTGCTGATGAACTGCTGGAGGCTCTGCTCGACGGAACTGGCCCCTGTTCCGGCGATGTTACGGATTGTTTTCTTCCCATTGGTCCGCACGAGGCCGTTCAGATATACGCGGGCCCAGTTTCGCTGGTCCCGCCGGGGTAATGACTCGAAGAGAAGAGAGATCAGGACGTCGATCAATTCGGAGATTTCCTTCGTGGAATCCTCCGGCAGGACTACGCGAGCCATCTGGGCCTCCCCCGCGACCAGCTAGATCCAATACCCTACTTGACCGCGAAGAACGGCCGTAGGCCCCGGCGGCTACTTCCTGAGGTCGCTGGCAGTTTCGAGCCGCTCTTCCTCTACCACGAGAGGGATGGGGATCTGGTTCGCCGCATAGTAGATCGCGATCAGGAAGTGGGCGACGAGTGTGAGGGGCGCGGAGTAGAAGGCCAGCAGCACGGTGAGCGGGTAGGCGATGGCGCCGAGTCCGAATCGGACCCTGGTGGCGCGCGCGCCTTCCTTGTCCACGTGGTCGTGGAAGAGGTGGCCGACCCGGGTGACGTACCACCAGAAGACCAGGAACGCCAAGGCGTAGGCCACGGTGACGGCGCTGTAGAGGACCGCGGCGGCGTTGGCGGACCCGCCGTCGTCCATGAGGTGTTCGGCGAGGACATTCGTCGTGTACGGAATCACCGACACCACCATGAGCACCAGGAGATTCAGGAACAGCAGTGACCTGTCGACCCGTTTGAGGTGACTGAAGATGGTGTGGTGGTTCACCCACATCACACCGATGATGAGGAAACTCACGACGTAGGCGGCGTAATGCGGCCACTGTTCCCGAACACCGTGCCAGAAGCCGGACCAGCCCGTTTCTTCCGGCGCTTCCAACTCCAGGACGAGGATGGTGATGATGATGGCGAATACGCCGTCACTGAATGCCTCGACCCGCCCGGTTTCGCGTTCCATGACCTCCCCTTTTCCACTCCATGCATATATCTACGCCGTCACACATACGGGGAGGGCGCACATCCCCGCCCTCCCCGCACACGCTACCCAGATTTCCGGGTTCAGCCGCCGAATCCCGCGGTCTGCCTCCAGATTCGGCCATCGCGGACGACAAGTGTCCCGAACGCGTGCTCCGGTTCACCGTTCAGGTTCATGATCGCGCGGTAGAAGATGGTGTCTTCGGTCTCGATGTACTCCTGGAGTTCCACGAGCGTGGGCTTCACCGTCAGGTAGCCGGTGAACGTCTCGCGCACCGCTTCGATGCCGACCGAGACCCCCTCGAAGCGGAGCAGCACGGCGTCGTCCGTGTAGTTCTTCATCACCGCCTCGATGTCCAGGGCGGCGAGCGCGTCCATCTGGCGGACGAACACCGGGTGCAGCTTGGAGATGTCGTACTTGGCCATGTCGACTCCATTCCTTCAACGGGTGGCGGAACTGGCGGAGGTGGGTACATCGGCAGGTGGGGCGCACCCCTGGGCGCTGCCGGCGAACGGCAGCCGCACGACCATCCGGGTCTCTCCGGGGCGCGAGCGGGCCGTGATGGAGCCGTGGTGGCGCTGGGTCACGATGCGGTAGCTGAGGTGCAGCCCCAGGCCCGTGCCCTTGCCCACGTCCTTGGTGGTGTAGAAGGGTTCGAAGATCCGCGGCAGGGATTCCTCGGGGATGCCGCCGCCGGTGTCGGCGATCTCCACGACCATGCAGACGCCCTCGGCCCGGGCACGCAGGGTGAGCACCCCGGCGCCCTCCATGGCCTCGGCCGCGTTGGCGACCAGGTTGGTCCACACCTGGTTCAACTCGCTGGGATAGCCCGTCAGTTCGGGCAGGTCGGGTTCGTACGCGCGCACGATGCTGATCCCGGCGAGCTTGGCACGAAGCACGACCAGCGTGTTCTCCAGTCCGTCGGTCACCTTGAAGCGCTGCTCGGGCGCCCGGTCGAGATTGGCGTAATCCCGGGTGGCGGACACGAGTTGGGAGATCCGCGGACCCGCGGCCCGCAGTTCCGCGGCCAGCGAGCGGATCTCCAGCAGCGCCGCCAGGTGGTCCAGGGCCGGGGCGAGTGCCGGCTCTCCGATCCCCTCCAGCCGCTCCAGCAGCCATCCCAGTTCGAGCCCCAGGTCGGAGATCCCCGAGCCGAGCAGGCCGGGCCGTTCGGTGCCGGCCTCCTCGGCCCAGTCGGCGATCTCCTCCTCGGCGTCGGCCTGGGCCAGTGGGTCGGTGGTCGCGGGCGGCGGCAGCTTGTCCAGTTCCTCGGCCAGTCGGTCCAGTACGGAGCGCTCCGGGCCCGTGGCGGCCGCACCCCAGGCCTGGGCGGTCCGGGTGAGCCGCTCCAGGGCCGGGGCCAGTTCCTGTGCGGCGCGGGCCACGGCCGCCGCCGGGTTGTTCAGCTCGTGCGCGAGCCCGGCCGCGAGGGTGCCGAGGGCCTCGACGGTGGCCCGCTTGCGTGCCTGGACCTCGGAGGACTTGATCCGCCAGGCCAGGACCGGGATCAGGACCGCGGCCACCCCGTGGCAGCGGGTCAGCATCTCGAAGAAGACCGGCTTCGCGTACGCCACGACGGTGGTGGCCGGCCCGTTCGCGGCCGCGGTGGCCACGTAGGAGCCCTCGGTGAGCAGGGGCAGCTCTCCGGTGAACCGGTGCGCGGCCGACGGTTTGCCGTCGTGGTCCTCGGCGGCGGCGCTCTCCTCCTCGGTGGAGTGTCGGGTCAGCACCTCCTCGCGGCCGTCGACGACCTTGGTGACGACGAGCCCGCCCGAGAGCAGGACGTGGAACCGGTCCGCCTCCTCGCCGTCCCGGAAGAGCACCTCCCCGTCGGCGAGGACACGCGGCTCGGAGACCGAGACCAGCCAGTCCAGCTGCTCGCCGGTGAGTCCGGCGAATATCTCCAGTCCGCGCAGGGCGGACTTCAACTCGGCGCCGTTCACACCGTGCTCCCCTCGGCCCTGGTGCGGGCGGCCAGCCTCAGGGTGGCCAGCAGCGCCAGCGCACACACCCCCGCGACGGCGGCCATGAAGCCGACGGAGGTGCGGTGCAGCCCGTGGATGTTGGTGAGCATCCCCGCGAGCACCGCCGGCACGCTCATGGCGAGGTACGCGAAGACGTATACGGCGGCGGTCAGTTCGCCGCGGTGCGCCGGGTCGGCGAGTGCGGACAGCGCCCGGAAGGACCCGAGGAAGGCGGCCCCCCACCCGCTGCCGAGCACGGCGGTGGCCACGAGGAACACGGGGGCCGAGCGGATGCCGAGGGAGAGCAGTACGAGGGCCAGTCCGGCGAGCAGGCCCAACAGTCCGAGGACGGCGGTGCGCAGCGCCTCGGTGCGGCCGAGCACCAGCTGGGCGACGGTGGCGGCGCCCGCGAGCAGCGCGACCGTGGCCCCGCCGACGAGGTAGTTGGTGGAGCGGAGCAGGGAGAGGGCCAGGTGCGGGCCGAGCGAGAGGTAGAAGCCTCCCACGGACCACACCGCGACGATGGTCAGGACGAGGATGCCGAAGCGGCGCCGGGCGCCGGCCGGCACCCGGATCCGGTGGGGGACCACCCGGAAGCGGCCGCCGGCCGCGGGAGCGCTCTCCCGCATCCGGACGACCCCCACCAGGGTGATGGCGAAGGCGCCGACCAGCAGCAGGTAGCTCAGGACGGTGGGCGCGGGGGCGTACTGGACGAGCAGTCCCGCCCCGATCCCGCCGAGTCCGATGCCGACGGTCGGCCCGGCGCTGTTGACCTGCGCGCCGAGCGCGGGCCGGGTGCGCGGGCCGAGTTCGAGCAGGGCCGCGCCCATGGCCCCGGTGGCGAGGCCGACGGCGAGCCCCTGCACGGCGCGGGCGGCGAGCAGCAGCCCGAGCCCCTGGGCCCCGGCGAACAGTCCCATCGAGACGATCGCCAGGACCAGGCCGGCGCCCAGCACGGGGCGCCGGCCGAGGGTGTCGGACAGGGACCCGAACAGCAGGAGCCCGGCGAGCACGGTGACGGCGTACAGGGCGAAGACCACGGTGATCGTGCCGGAGGACAGCCCCCACTTCTCCTGGTAGAGCACGTAGAGGGCGGAGGGCACCGAGGAGGAGAGCATCAGCAGGACGAGGACCGCTCCCACCACCCAGAAGCCGGAGCCTCTGGGCGGGCCGGCCGCGGGCGCGGCTGGGTGCACGATTACCCCCGTGGTCGTCTTGGCCGGTTCCACTGCGTCACTCAGCTCCTTGTGATGGGCCCCGTGGCGGGCGGTCGGGCGGCGGCCTGCTCCGCCCTCTGCAAAGCGCGGGCCGTCAGGACCCCCGCGAGGTGGCCGAGGTACTCGGCCGAGGTGCCGCGCCCGGGGACGAAGAGCTCCCGGGGTTCGCCTCGGAAGGCCGCGAGCACCGCGTCCGTGGTGTACGGCCCTCCGCGCAGCCGGTCCTCGACCCGCCGCAGCCGCAGCGCCCGCGGGGTGGCCCCGGTGACCGCGATGCGCGGCCCGTCGGGGGTGATCCGTACGGCGGTGGCGGCAATCGGGTAGCGGGTGGCCCGGTCGGCGGTCTTCTCGAAGGCCGCCGACCCGCCGGCGGCGGGCACCAGCAGTGCGGTGACGACGGTGGCGGCGGGCGCCCCGGTGGCCGCGAACTCCTCGGCGGTCACCGTCCTGCGCCCGCCGCGGCCGGCCAGTTCGACCGCCGCGTCGGCGGCGATGGCGGCGACCGGCAGGTCGGTGGCCCGCCCGCCGACGGCGAGGTTCCCGCCGACGGTGCCGAGGTTGCGGACCTGCGGGTCACCGTTGGCGCGGGCCGCGGCGGCCAGTTCGGGCGCCCCGGCGAGCACGAGGGGGTGCGTGGCGAGCTCGGCGAGCGTGGTGAGCGCCCCGATCCGCAACCGTCGGCCCTCGGAGCCGCTCCTGATGCCGCGCAGTTCCTCCAGGTGCCGTACGTCGACCAGCAGTCGGGCCCGCTCGGCGCCGGTGCGCAGGTCGGGCAGCAGGCTCTGGCCGCCGGCGAGCACCCGGGCGCCGCGGGTCCCGGACAGCAGGGTCAGTGCCTCGTCGAGGCCGACGGGCCGGACGTAGTCGAACGCGGTGAGGATCACCGGGCTTCTCCTCTCAGGTGGCGCCAGACCTTCTCGGGGGTGAGCGGCATGTCGATGTGCTGTACGCCGAGGTCGGAGAGGGCGTCGACGACCGCGTTGACGACGGCCGCGGCGGGCGGCACGGTGGCGATCTCGCCGGCGCCCTTGGCGCCGAGCGGGTTGTGCGGGCTGGGCGTGACGGTCTTGTCGATCGCGAAGAACGGCGCGTCGGCGGCGCGCGGCAGGGCGTAGTGGTTCAGGTCGGAGCTGATCAGCTGCCCGTCCTCGCCGTACTCGGCGGCCTCCATGAGGGCCTGGCCGAGGCCGTGCACGATGCTGCCCTCGATCTGACCGTGGACGATCTTCGGGTTGCCGATGTTCCCGGCGTCGTCGACGGCGGTGTAGGCCACCACTTCGGTCTCGCCGGTGAGTTCGTCGATCTCGACGACCGCGACGTGCGTGCCGAAGGGGAAGTTGAAGTCCGGTGGATCGAAGTGGGTGGTCTCGTCGAGGGCCGGCTCGATGTCGGGGGGCAGCCCCCAGCCGTACCACATGGCCATCGCCAGCTCGGCGAAGGTCTTGGCGTTCTCCTCGTTGCCCGCCTCGAAGACCTTGCCGCCCTCGTAGACGGCCTTGTCCTCGGGGATGCCGAGGAAGACGGCTCCGGCCCGGAGCAGTTTGGCCTTGATCTTGCGGGCGGTGAGGGCGACGGCGGGCGCGGCCATGCTGTAGGAGCGGGAGCCGTAGGTGCCCTGCCCGTACGGGGCCTTCTGCGTGTCCCCCTCGAAGACCTGGACGGTCGACGGGTCGATGCCGAGCTCGTCGGCGGCGACCTGCGCGAAGACGGTGCCGTGGCTCTGGCCGGTGGACGCGGAGCCGACGGTGACGGAGACCTCGCCGGTCGGGTGCACGCGGATGTTCGCGCTCTCCCAGGTGCCGCCGAGCATGCCCTCCTGGGACATCCGGGTGGAGGGGCCGACCCCGCAGATGGCGACGTAGGTGGCGAGGCCGACGCCGAGCCGCTTGCCGCGGGTGCGGGCCTCCGCCTTGCGGGCGGGCATGTCGGCGTAGCCCGACAGGGCGATGGCCTTGTCGAAGTTCAGCCGGTAGTTCCCGGAGTCGTAGGTCCAGCCGAGGCCGTTGTCGTACGGGAACTTCTCCTTCGGCACCAGGTTCCTGCGGCGGACGGCCGCCGGGTCCATGCCGATCTCGGAGGCGTACCGGTCGACGAGCCGCTCCATCAGGAAGGCGGCCTCGGCGCGCCCGCTGCCGCGCTGGGCGCCGAGCGGGACGGTGTTGGTGAAGGCGGCGTAGACCTCGCAGAAGGCGGCGGGGATCTCGTACATGCCGCTGATGGATCGGCCCATCAGGGCGGTGGCGACGCCGGGGCCGATGGTGGAGGGGTACGCGCCGAGGTTGGCGTAACTGGTCGCGCGCACGGCGGTGATGCGGCCGTCGCGGGTACCGGCGAGGGTCACGTGCTGGCGGTGGTCGCGGCCCTGCACGGTGGAGTTCATCAGCCCGGTGCGGGTGTCCACCCATTTCACGGGCCGGCCCAGCGCCTTGGAGAGCAGCAGGACCAGCGCCATGTCGGGGTAGAGGTAGCCCTTGGTGCCGAAGCTGCCGCCGACGGTCGGGGCGATCACCCGCAGTTTGTTGAAGGGGATGCCGAGGACCAGGGCGGAGAGCAGGAACCGGTGGTTGTGCGGGCCCTGGGTGGAGGCGTACAGCGTGTACTCGCCGGTGACGGCGTCGTAGTCGCCGACCGCGCCGCGGGGCTCGATGGGGCTGTTGATGGTCCGCTGGTTCACCAGGTCGAGCTCGACGGTGACCTCCGCCTCGGCGATGGCCGCGTCGGTGCGGTCCTTGTCGCCGCAGGTCCAGTACGCGTTCAGGTTGCCCGGCACGGCCTCGTGCAGCTGGGGCGCGCCCTCGGCGAGGGCCTCGTCGGCGCGGGTGACCACGGGCAGCGGCTCGTACTCGACGGAGATGGCGGCGAGCGCCGCGTGGGCCTGGCGCGGGGTTTCGGCGACGACCACGGCGATCGGGTCGCCGACGTGGCGCACGGCGTCGCCGGTGAGGACCGGGCGGGCGCCGGGAAGTCCGTAGGGGTGGGGCGGGAAGTGGCTCTCCACGCCGCCGGGTATCCAGATGCAGGGCAGCGGCATCACGTCGGTGAAGTCGGCGGCGGTGGCCACCTTCAGGACGCCGGGCAGCTGCTCGGCGGCCTTGGTCTCGATGGAGAGGATCTTCGCGTGGGCGACCGGGCTGCCCAGGATCGCCATGTGGGCGGTTCCCGGCAGATCGATGTCGGCCACGTACTTCGCTTCGCCGCGCAGCAGCTGCGGATCCTCACGGATGTCCAGAGGCTGTCCGAGCAGGCCACTTCCGGTTGTCGGCGTCTCCCCCGTCACGGCGGTCATGTCCTCACACCTCCTGTCTCGCGGCTTCGCAGGCGCGCTGCACGCCGCGGACGACGCTGTGGTAGCCGGTGCAGCGGCAGAGGTTGCCGGTCAGCCACTCGCGGATCTCGGGCTCGGTGGGGGCCTCGCCGTCGGCGGTGGCGTCGACGAGTTCGCCCAGTGCCATGACCATGCCGGGCGTGCAGAAGCCGCACTGGGTGCCGTGCTCCTGGCGCAGCGCCTCCTGGAGGCCGTTGAGTTCGCCGCCGGGGGTGGTGACGCCCTCGATGGTGGTGACCTCGGAGCCGGCGGCCGAGGCGGTGAGGATCAGGCAGCTCTTGACGGACCTGCCGTCGAGCCGCACCACGCAGGAGCCGCACTGGCCGGTGTCGCAGCCGACCTTGGTCCCGGTGAGGCCGAGGCCGTCGCGGAGCCGTTCCACGAGCAGTTCGTTCGGCTGCGCCGGGAACTGTTCGGATCTACCGTTCACATTCAGTGTGATATCCATGCCAGCGCCTGCGCTTCCGTGAGCGGCCGGTTGAAGAGGGGCCCGCCGGGCTGCTGGAGAATTCCTCCGGAGTGCAGCGGGCCGGTGTCGACGGGCGCGAATCCCAGGTCCGAGATGATTCCCGCGACGATTTCCTTTGCTTTCACGTCGTCGCCCGCTGTGAAATGCGCCAGGCGCTCTCCGGGTGCGGTGCCGGCGACGGCGAGTGTTTCGAAATGCATGGTGTTGAGGGATTTCACGATCTGGGCGCCGGGGTACCACTCGGCTACGAGATCGCTGGAGCCGCGGCCCCCGAGGTCGGCCGGGGTTCCGGGACCGCCGAACGCGTTGGTGGCGTCCACGATCACCTTGTCCTGCACGACGTGCGGCGGCAGCAGTCCCCGTACGCGGTCGAAGGGCACCATCAGCACCAGGAGGTCCGCCCGGGCGGCGGCCTCGGCGGGGTGCGCCGCCGAGGCC
>NZ_JBHWJY010000121.1:0-20553 GCF_042731135.1 Streptomyces sp. NPDC059874 | reverse complement strand
TGCTCCAGACCGCGGACTATGTCCGAGCGTTGGGTGTCACGTCAGACTGGACGCATCCTGACGAGATCGAGGTCATGGTGGCGACGCGGATCAAGCGGCAAGGACGGCTATGGGGTGACAGGCCGTTGGAGTTTCATGCGGTGCTCTGGGAGGCTGCGCTTCGCCAGCAGATCGGTGGCCCGGACGTGATGCGGGCGCAACTGGACCACTTGCTGGAGATGGCCGAATTGCCCAACGTCCATGTGCAGGTGCTGCCGTTCCGAGTCGGGGCGCACCACGCCAGTGGCGGGTCGTTCAACCTCGTGTCCTTCGAAGAAGACGGTGCTCTGGACGTCGGCTACGCCGAGGGTGTCGCGGCTACTGTGTGGGCGGAGGGGGCGGAGAGCAGCGCCGCGTATGCCCGTGCGTTCGAGCGGGTGTCCCGCATGAGCCTTGCGCCGCATGCCTCCGTGGACCTGATTGCGGCCATCAGTAAGGGTATGTAGACACATGAACAGCTTTGAGTTCGTGAAGTCCAGCTACAGCGGAGACACGACGGATTCGGACTGCGTGGAGGTGGCCACCAACGTGGTGGGGACCGTCGCCGTCCGGGACAGCAAGCAGACGGCCGGGCCGGTCATCCGGGTCACCGACACCGCGTGGGCGGCCTTCGCGGCGGCGCGGTGAACTCCGTCACCGTGTACTGGCGGCCCGGGTGTGCGTTCTGCATCAAGCTGCGCACGCAACTGCGGGTGGCCCGGATCCCGTACCGGAAGGTCAACATCTGGCGGGACCCCGACGCGGCGGCCTTCGTCCGTAGCGTCGCGGACGGGAACGAGACAGTGCCGACGGTGGTCGTCGGGGACCGCCCCGCCATGGTCAACCCGAGCCTCCGGCAGGTCCGCGACGCCCTGCACGGGTGAACGCACGCGCACTGCCTGGCGGCTCAGGCAGACGCGGCCGGGTCGCCGAGCGTGCGCAGCCCATCGATGGCAGCCGGAGAGAGCACCTGTTCCCGCAGGTCCGACACCGGAATCCAGCTCACCGCATCAGTGGAGCCGTTGACCTCGGCCACCTCAGCCGCGTTTCCCTTGAGTCGGACGGCGTACCACAGTCCCGGAGCGAAGACCGGTGACGACTCCGACAGCCGAGTCAGCAGTAGCCGCCCCGCCTCCGGCACGAGCGCGTACGCGGATACACGCATCCGTACCTCGGTCATGAACTTCTCCCCCACTGAACCTGCCGACAGCTTGTCGAGCTCCAGTCCCGGGCCGGAGGACGGTCCCGGTATCGCCGGGCCGCGCACGCAACCCGGTCACCCGATGAACGACTCGGGGCCGAAGAACCGACCCCAGGTCACGAAACCGGCCAGGACGACGTAGACCAGGTCCACCACCACGAGCTTGTACTCCTGGCGCCGGAGGCGGGTGATCGCCGCACCGATCACGAGCAGCACCAGGCCGAGGGCTGACAGCGGCACCAGAACCTGCGCGATGTCGGGCGCGGCGGGCAGAGGTCGCAGTCAGATCCAGGTCCAGCCGTGACCTGATCGTGCACGCTCGTTCCGGACCGGCACGACTAGGGGCGGCGCGCTGGTCGCGCACCGCCCCCTTCGCCTGCCCGCCCGTGGATCAGTAGGCGTCGTACTGCCCGAACCAGTCGATGACGTAGTGGACTTCCCGGCTGCTCTGGTTCCAGAAGTCGATGATCCCGTAGGGGCCCGGCTTTGCCTGGACCAGGTTGGGAACGGTTTTGCCTGCCGTCCAGTTCAGAGCGGAGGAACCGGGACGTGGGGGCGGGACCGGCCGTCCGTTTCGGTATGCGTCCGCCGAGTACGGGTCGGGGGCTACCGAGAGGTAGCCCGGACCGCTGGTGCTGGTGACGGTGACGTTCAGGACGTAGGCCTCGACGGGGAGACCATTGCGATTCCCGGAGTCCATGTTCAGGGGGAAGTATCCACCGGCGGGACACGGCCATCCTGACCAGCGGCGGGAGTCAATGAGCCGCCACGGGGCGGCGCTGATGCCGGGCGTCGAGCTGGTGAAGGCCGCCTTGCTGTCCTTGCTGTAGTAGCCGACGACGTCGACGACGGCGTCTGTTCCGGCCCAGGATCCGTTGCGGATGTTGATCTTTCCGTCGGCGCCCACGGGGATGATGACCGAGTTGGCCACGGTCTGGCCGGCGGTGAAGTTGAGGTTGGAGGTGGCGGGAATGGCCTGACCGCTCGGGTAGACCGTCAGGTATCCGGCCTGCTGCGGGTTGGTCACGGTCACGTTGAGTGCCACGGCACTCGCCCCGGCCGGGACACCTCCCCTGCCGGTGATCTGCACGCCGATCTCGTTCTGCCCGGGTATCTGGCGCCTTGACGCACCGAGGCCTTCACGGGTGTCGACCAAACGCGCGGGGTTGAGCGAGGTGTAACCGTTGGACGCGGAGCGGTCGAAATAGCCGGTCACGTCCGCGATCAGGTCCACGGCGTTCCAGCCGCCGTTGTAGAGCTCCACGTACCCGTCCTTGCCGATCGGCACGATCACCTGGTTCGGGACGGTCTGGCCGGTGGTGTAGTTCAGGTTCGACGCCTCAGGCCGCGTCTTGTCCGCCGGGTAGGCGGACACCCAGCCGTCGGCGGTGGTGTTGGTGACCGTCACGTTGAGGACCACTGCGGCGGCCCCTGCCGGGACCTTCGCATTGCCCGCGATCTTCAACCTGACCGGCGAGTACGCGCCGACCTTGGCCTGTGCCGCGCCGATGCCGGCGCGGGTGTCGAGCAACCGGGTGGGAGCGTGCGGCACGAAGAAGGAGCCCGCCGTCGAGAACGGGAGCTGATTGACGGCCTTGACGTTGTTCACGCTGTCCGTGGCGGTCACGGTGATGTTGTAGTCGCCGGGCCTCGGGTACGTGTGCTTCTTGTCGCGCAGGACCTCGCCACCGATGGCGGTGGCCGTGTCCTGGGTGCCGTCGCCCCAAGCGATGACGACCTCGTGGGGGACGGGCGCGCCGTTGTAGAGGTTGACATTCAGGGATATTCCGCGCGCGGTCGAGATCGAGCCCGACATCGCGATTTCGAGGTTCGAGGTGCTGCCGGAGGCTTGTGCCGACACCCCCTTCGTCCCGCTGCCGGACAGGGCCGTCCGGACCGTGCGCTCGGCCGGGCTGTGGAAGGTCCCGGCCCCGTCGGCAGGCGCCGCGGCCAGTGGTGCGGAAACCCCGGGCACCGCGGGACCGGTGGCCTGTGCCGTGCCCGGTATGAATGCCACGCCGGCCGCAATGGCGGCAGCTGTAACTACGAGTCGGCGACTACGCACCGGCCCCCCATTTTCTGTTGACTGCTTGAACGAGTTCGCATTCGAAAGCCCGCTCAGAGTACAGATCACGCCGTCCCGCCCACGGACCGCCTGCCACCGCCATCGCGGGCCTGGTTCATCCCCGTTCCGTACGTGCCCCCGCGTGCCCCCGCGCGACTGCGCGGACCCCCTTGACGGGCCCCGGTGGCGGGGAGACGCTCCCGGGTCTGGCATTCGTACGGTTGCAGCTGGGGGGCGCTATGCCGGAGGAGTCCGTCCAGTCGGCGGGGGAGTTGCGGGCGCGGCTCGCGGAGCGCGGGGCGCGGTGGTCGGTCCTGGAGCACCTGGCCGACGACGAGCCCGTACCGAGGCCCTCGCTCGGCCTGGAGCCGGGGGCGAACCTGACGCCCGCCGAGGCGGTGGGGGTCGTCGATCTGCGGGGGCTCATCGGGCACGCGAGCGGCAATCCGCACCTCACCCGGCGCCGCGCCGCCCACGGGCTGCTGGCCGATGAGGCGAGGACGGCCGCCGCCCGGCCCGCCGCGGTCGACTGGCGCAGCCGCTGGGGGTGGCCGTGGATCACCAAGGTCAAGGACCAGAACCCCTGTGGCTCCTGCTGGGCCTTCGGCGCCGCCGGCCTGGTCGAGTCGATGGCCCGCATCGAGCACGGGGTGTGGGCGGAGCGCTCCGAGGGGGACGTCCACGACGGCCTCCGCTTCTCCTGCGGGCAGGGGTCCAATCCCGAGACCGCGCTCGACTGGATCAGGACCAACGGCGGCCTCGCCGACCCGGACTGCTGGCCCTACAGCACCCCGCCCGCCGGTCTGCCGGCCTCCCGCCGCGATGCCTGGCGGGCCGAGTACACGCCCAGTTGGGACCGTTCGGGCCGCACGGTCCGGATCGGCGAATACGTCCGGCTCGGTGACGTGGAGCAGCAGAAGGTGTGGCTGGACACCGTCGGCCCGCTCACCGCCTGCTTCGACGTCTACGACGACTTCTTCGGGCTCGGTTCGGGGGTCTACCACCGTACGAGTGATCAACTGGCCGGTGGGCACTGCGTGTTGATCGTCGGCTACGACGACGCGGCCGGCTGCTGGCTGTTCAAGAACTCCTGGGGGGCCGGCTACCACGTCGGCGGCTACGGCCGGATCGCCTACGGCGAGGTCAACATCGACTACTGGGCCAAGTGCGGCCTGCGCGGCACCAACATCGACCCCTGGAGCAAGCGCCGCCTGCACACCGGCAACGTCTACGAGAGCGGCAACGGCCGCGCCCACCGCAACTTCGAGCTGCTCGCGGCGACGACGGGCGGCCGCCTCCAGCACTGGTGGCGCGACGGCGACGCCCCGTTCGCCTGGGCCCGCGGCGGCGTCTTCGCGAACGACGCCTCCGGCCGGCCCGCCTTCACCGGCACCACCTACAACCGCAACATGGAGTCCCTGCACGTCACCACCGGCGGCCGGCTGCGCCACTGGTACTACGAGCAGTCGGCCCGCGTGTGGCGCGACGGCGGTGTCTTCGGTCCGGGCGACGCGGCGGTCGGGTCCACCCCGGCCTTTATCCAGAGCGACTACGGCAAGCCGGGCAACTTCGAGGTGGTCGTCCGCACCGCCGACGGCCGCCTGAACCACTGGTGGCGGATCAACGGCGCCCCCTGGACCTGGAACGACGGCGGCCGCTTCGCCACCGGCATCGCCCACTACGGTCCCGCCCTCGTCCAGACCCGCAGCCGCCACCTCGACCTGGTCGCCACCCGCACCGACGGCCGCATGCAGCTGTGGTGGCGTGACGACCCGAACGGCTTCGCCTGGCGCCCGGGCGAGGTGTTCGGCGCCGGGGCCTGCTCCGCGCCCTGCCTGATCGAGGCCCAGTACGGGGCGGCCGACGAGGACACCGCCGGGAACTACGAGCTGTGCGTGGCCGTGGTCGGCGGCCGCGTCGAGCACTGGTGGCGGGGGAACGCCGCCGGCTCCGCCTGGCGGCGCGGCGCCGTCTTCGGGCACGACGTCGCCTCGGTCACCGGGATGCTCCAGGGCAGCTTCGGGTTCAACCTGGAAGTGATCGTGCTGCGCACCGACCGCCGCCTCCAGCACTACTGGCGCGACGGCGCGGGCTGGCACGAGGGGTCGGTGATCGGCCCGTCCGATGTGTGAGCGCCGGGAGGTCGTGGCGGGTGGAGGTACGGGAGGTCGCCCTCGCCGCCGGTGAGTCGTACGAGCTGAGGCTCACCGGGCGCGGGGCGCGCGGGTACGTGTGGACCTGGCAGGTCACCGGTGACGCGGACGCCGTCTCGGTGAGCGAGGCCGCGCCGGCCCCGGCGGAGATGCTGCCGGGCGCCTCCCTGGAGCGGACGTACGTGGTCCACGGCCGCTGCCCGGGCGGGCGGGCCCGGATCCGCTTCGCGCAGGTCCGGCCGCCGTACCCGCAGGAGGCGCCGTACGACGAGTTCGTGCTGGAGGTGGAGGTCAGGGCAGCGAAGGGCTGACCGCTCCATCACCGCCGGTTATCGATCGCTTCGATCTTCGTCGTGGTGCGGGGAGGGCGGGTGCTCCTAGGTTCGTGGGGTGAGCGACAGCCACGAGCCGAGCCCGATCCCCGGAGGCCTTCCCATGTCCGACCAGGCAGTCCGTTCCGTCCTCGCCGACTACTTCGACGGCCTCCACCACTGCGATACGGAGCTGCTGGCGCGGGTCTTCCACCCGGAGGCCGTCTACGCCACGGCCACCGAAGGGCCCCTGTTGCGGCTCGGGATGGACGAGTACCTGCCGATCGTCGCGCGCAGGGAACCGCCGGCGGCCCGCGGGGAGGCCCGCCGGGACCGGATCGTCTCGGTCGAGTTCGCCGGGCCGGTGACCGCGCTGGCCCGGGTGGAATGCGCGATCGGCCCCCGCCTGTACACCGACTTCCTGACCCTGCTGCGGGTGGACGGCCAGTGGCGGATCATCGCGAAGGTGTTCCACTTCGAGACCGTGCGCGCGGCCCCGTACGTCCTGCCGGTGGACGAAGCTCCGGTACACCCTTCGACGCAGCCGTGAGCCAGGGTCGTCCACATCGCGGACGTCGCCCGGCTTGCACCCCTGTTGTATCTATGCTGTGCGCATGCCAGCCGCCACGGCCACGAGTGCCGCCCCCGCCACCGCCGCCGAGCGCGTCTACCAGCACGTCAAGCAGGGCGTCCTCGATCGCCGCTACGAAGGCGGCACCCTCCTCACCGAGGGCGAACTCGCCGATGCCGTGGGGGTGTCCCGTACGCCGGTCCGCGAGGCGCTGCTGCGGCTGGAGACCGAGGGGCTGCTGAAGCTGTACCCGAAGAAGGGCGCGCTGGTCCTGCCCGTCTCCGCGCAGGAGATCAACGACGTGCTCGAAACCCGGCTGCTGGTCGAGGAGTTCACCGTCCGCAGAGCCGTCCCGGCACCACCCGGCCTGCTGGACCGGCTCGCCGAGCTCGTCGAGGAGCAGCGCCGGCACGCCGCCGAGGGGGACCTCCCCGCGATGATGGCCGCCGACCGGGCCTTCCACGCCGAGATCGTGCGGGCCACCGGGAACCAGATCCTCACCCGCCTCTACGACCAACTCCGCGACCGGCAGCTGCGGATGGGCGTCGCCCTGCTGCACGCGCACCCCGACCGGCTGGAGCGGACGCTGGCCGAGCACACCGAGATCCTGGACGCCCTGCGCGCCGGGGACGCCGACACGGCCGCCGCGGCCGTCCGCGGGCACATCGGGCGGGTCGACGCGCTGGTGCGGGGGCCGGGCCGGTGACCGCGCTGCCCAAGGACCCTCCCGGCGGCCGCAGGGCCGTCGCCGTCTGGTGCATCGGCGTCGCCGTCTACTTCGTGGCGGTGATCTTCCGTACCAGCCTGGGCGTGGCCGGCCTCGAAGCGGCGGACCGCTTCCACGTCAACGCCTCCGCGCTCGCCACCTTCTCCCTGCTCCAGCTCCTCGTCTACGCGGGCATGCAGGTCCCCGTCGGCCTGATGGTGGACCGGCTCGGCACCAAGAAGGTGCTGACGCTGGGCGCGGTGCTCTTCACCGTCGGACAGCTCGGCTTCGCGCTCTCCCCCTCGTACGGAATGGCGCTCGCCGCCCGCGCGCTGCTCGGCTGCGGCGACGCGATGACCTTCATATCGGTGCTGCGGCTCGGCAACCGGTGGTTCCCCGCCCGGCGCGGGCCGCTGGTGGCGCAGCTCGCCGGGCTGGTCGGCATGGCGGGCAACCTCGTCTCCACCCTCGTCCTCGCGCCCGTCCTGCACGGGGTCGGCTGGACGGCGGCCTTCGCGGGCAGCGCGGTGGCGGGGCTGATCGTCCTGGTGCCGCTGGTGCTGTTCCTGCGGGACCACCCCGAGGGGCACGAGCCGCCGGCGCCGCCCGCCGTCGCGTCGCGGGGCGCCGGGGGGTCCCCCCGGACGGAGTCCGGGGGAGGCTTCGTACGCCGCCAGATCAAGGAGTCATGGAGCGAGCCCGGCACCCGGCTCGGGCTCTGGGTGCACTTCACCACCCAGTTCCCGGCGATGGTCTTCCTGCTGCTGTGGGGCATGCCGTTCCTGGTGGAGGCGCAGGGGCTGTCGCGGAACACCGCGGGCGGGCTGCTGACGCTGGTGGTCGCCTCGAACATGGCGCTCGGGTTGGTCTACGGCCAGATCATCGGCCGCCGCCAGTCCTCGCGGATACCGCTCGCACTGGGCACCGTCGGGCTCACCGCCCTGCTGTGGGGGTCCGTCCTGGCCTACCCGGGGGACCGGGCGCCGATGTGGCTGCTGGTCACCCTGTGCCTGGTGCTGGGGACCTGCGGCCCGGCGTCGATGATCGGCTTCGACTTCGCCCGGCCCGCCAACCCGACGGAGCGTCAGGGCACGGCCTCCGGAATCACCAACATGGGCGGTTTCCTCGCCTCCATGACGACGCTGCTGGCGGTGGGCGTCCTGCTGGACGCCACCGGGGACGACTACCGGATCGCCTTCTCGACGGTGTTCGTGCTGGAGGCTCTGGGCATCAGCCAGATCCTGAGGCTGCGGGGGCGGGCGCTGGCCCGCGAGCGGGAACGCGAACACGAGCGCGCCCGCACGGCGATCCCGGCCCAGGGCGCCGGCCCCCGCCCCGTACCGGCACCGGCGGAACCGGGGCGGGCCCCGGCCTGAGGTGGGCGGCTGACCACCCGGGCACCGTCAGCCCGGTTCCCGACCGTCCCCGAACCCGCTCTCCCGCAGGCGCACCAGCCCTCTCTCGGCTCGCCGACGGACCTCGTCGTCCTGGTCGACGGCCAGCTGTTGGACCGCGTGCTGTGCCTCGGGGTCGCCCGGCCACCCCTCCACGAGTGAGTCGGCAGCCCAACCGCGGACCGTGGCATCCCGGTCGGCGGCCAGCCACAGAACGGCATTGCGGCATCCGGAGTCGCCCGGCCACTCCTTCGCGAGCGCATTCGCGGCGGACGCCCGGACGCCGGCGTCGGGGTCGTCGATCAAGCGCAGGAACGCGCTTCGGACGTGGCGGTCGCCGGGCCACCCCTTCACCAGCTCGGAGGCGGCCCAGAGGCGGATCGTGAAGTCGTTGTCGCCGGTCAGACGCAGGAAGGCATCGCGGCTTTCGGGGTCGCCCGGCCATCCCGTCGCGAGCGCGGCCGTGGCGGACTGGCGGACGATGCTGTCCGGGTCGTAGGCCAGGCGCAGCAACGCGTCCCGCCCGGCCGGGTCGCCCAGCCAGCCACGCCTGAAGGCGACGGTGGCGGACTGGCGGACCTCTGGATTCGGGTTCTCGGCCAGCCGGAGGAGGACCCCCGCCACTTCGTCGTCGCCCGACCAGCCTTGCCCGAGCGCCTCGATGGCGTACCGGCGGACCTCTTCTTCCGCGTCGGTGGCCATGCGGAGGAAGGTGTCGCGGCCCGAGCGGTCGCCCGGCCACCCCTGCGCGAACGCGTCGACGGCCCACCAGCGGACACTCGGGTCCGGGTCGGCGGCCAACCGAAGGACGGCGTCCCGCGCGGTCAGGTCGCCCGGCCAGCCGTGCTTGAGGGCGGTGGTGACGGACTTGCGCACTTCGGGATTCGGGTCGCCGATCATCCGGAGGAGGACTCGCGCCACTTCGCCGTCGCCCGGCCAGCCTTGCCCCAGCGCTTCGGCGGCGAACGCGCGGACACCCGCGTTCTGGTCCCCGGTCAGCCGGAGGACGGCCGCCCGGGCCTCGCCGGTGTGGGACCAGTTCGAGGTGAGCGTTGCCGTCGAGGCAACGCGGGCGTCCGGATCGCTGAGGCGGGTCGAGGCGAGGAGGACATCGAGTTCGGCGTCCGGCTGGAGGAGGCCGTCTCCGGCGGCGGTCCGGCGCAGGGTCTGGACCGTCTCCTCCTCGCGGGTGTTGACCTCGTGCACCTTCGCCAGGGCCGCCGCGATGTCGTCCAGGGCGGGCCGGGTGAGGAGGTCACCGGCCAACAGGGGCTGGGCGGGGGCTCCGGCAGCCGGGCCGGCGAGTGGGAGATCGGCGGCGTCGGGGTGCGCGGCGAGGCGTTGGATCTCGGCGCGGGCACGGTCCCACAGCTCCTCCAGCACGCGCATCCGGGCGGCGACGCGGTCTGCCTCCTGCCGGGCGGTCGACTTGTGCGCCAGGGCCTGCCGGGTCTCCTCGCGCAGGCCGTCGTTCCCGGCGATGATCTCGCGCAGCGCTTGGATGATCTGGAGCAGGGTCTGCATCAGGACACCCGCGTCCCGCAGGGCGTAGCGCAGCCGCGTCTCCGTGTGCAGGACGCGTTCGAGTTCCAGCTTCACGGTCAGGACGGCGACCGTGTCGGGCGGCGCTTCCGCGGTGGCGCGAGGAGCCGGGAGGGGCGCCTCGGCCACCGCCTGGAGCAGCGACTTCGCCTGGGCGCACCGGCTTTCGTACTCCTGCCGACTGAGACCGGCGACCCGGCTGGTGATGCGCAGGAACTCCACCGTGAACGGCCAGGGCGGCTTCGGCTGGGCATGCCCGCCGAAGACGCGGTCGATGTGCGACTTGGAGCAGGCCATCGCACCGACGGGCCCGCCCGGATCGGCCAGGGCCGCCTCCTTCAAGGACCGCTCGATGTCGCGGGAGCCCATCCCGGCCTGCTCGGCCTGCGCCCGCAGGAACGCCCCGTACCGCTCCCACCCCATCGCGCCTCCAGCGCTGCCGCTTCCGGATGTCCCTGGCGGTCCCGGGCGCCCGGGGAATTGCGTACCGCCGCGTGTCACGGGCCTGCGCGGTGTCCCAGGCCGTCCCTGGGCGTCCCGGCCCGTCCCTCGCCCAGGTGGGGACAGGCCCGGAACGCTCCATCGTCGCCCTCACACCCAACCCGTGAAGGAGACGACATGAACCTCGCAGAGCTCGCGCAGCAGCTCCTGGCGGCCGCCGTGGCGGAGTTCCTCGGCGCGCTGGCGGCAGCCTGGGCGTGGCGCCGGCTTTCCCGCCGGCTGTCCCGCCGCAGGGGCGACGGCCAGTGACGGGTGGGCCCGCTACGGCGTCACGGCGAAGTTCGCCAGGATCGCGTCCGCCAGTTCCGGGTCGCCCTCGATCTTCACCCGGTCCGCGACGGTCCGCGGCCGTACGCGGCCCGCCGCGAGGCGGACGTACGTCTCCCAGTCCAGGGTGAGCGTGACCGCGGGGCCCAGCGACGGCGACTTGTCCAGCGTCCCGCGGCCCTCCGCGTCGACGCGTACGGTCCGCATGAACTCCAGCGGGCCGTGCACGTCGATGACCACGGCCGAGTTCGCCGGCGCCCCCGCCAGCTTGGCGACCACCTTCGGCAGCCCGGCCAGGAGGATGTCACGCGCCACGTACGCGCCGGGGGAGTCCCAGTTGCCCGGTACGCCCAGCGCCGCCCGCAGGTCCTGCTCGTGGATCCACACGTCGAACGCGCGCAGCCGCAGCGCGTGCTCCAGCGTCACCTGGTCGCCCAGCGGCCCCCGCACCATCGTGTCCGGATCCCGCTTCTCGTTGCGCAGCTGGCGCGAGCGGCGGATGACGGTGTACTCCAGCTCCGAGGTCATCTCCGGCGCGGTGTGGTGACGGCGTACGTCGACCTGCACCTCCATGTACCGGCTGAACTCGTCCACCACGTGGCGCAGGTCCCGCGCCACGGTGTGGATCGGTCGGGGGTCCCCGAGCTGCTCGCATTCGATGCCGATGATGTGTGACACGACGTCACGGACCGACCAGCCCGGGCACGGCGTCGCCCGGTTCCAGTCGCCCTCCGCCAAGGGGAGGACCAGCTCGGATATCGCCTCGATGGAATGCGTCCACGCGTCGGCATAGGTCTGGAGGCTGGGATGCGGATGGACGGTCAACGGGACCCCTCGCGGTGCTGTTCAGTGGCGCGTTCGGAAGCATGGCTCGCTTTCCAAAACTACGCTGCCGGTGAGCACCCCGGCAGTGCTTTCGTGTGACGATCGTAGGCCCGAGTTGACGGCTTGAACGCCAGGACGGTGGTAGTGTGCGCGCCTCGCTGATCCAAATCGCAGTGAACGAGGGCGAGTCGGTGTCTTCCCGACGTGCCCGGGTGGCCGATCTCGTACGGGAACAGGCCGGGGCGGACCTCGTCGTCCTGCCCGAACTCTGGACGGTCGGGGCCTTCGCCTACGAACTCTTCGAGACCGAGGCCGAACCGCTCGACGGCCCGACCTTCGAGGCCATGTCCAAGGCCGCCCGCGACGCCGGGGTCTGGCTGCACGCGGGCTCGGTCGTCGAGCGCGCCGGCGACGGCTCGCTCTTCAACACCGCCCTCGTCCTCTCCCCGGAGGGCGAGCTGGCCGCCACCTACCGCAAGATCCACCGGTTCGGCTTCGACCAGGGCGAGGCGGTGCTCATGACCGCCGGAGACTCCCTCACGACGGTCGAGCTGCCGGAACAGACCCTCGGCCTCGCCACCTGCTACGACCTGCGCTTCCCGGAACTCTTCCGCGGCCTGGTCGACGCCGGCGCCACCACCATGGTCGTCGCGGCGGGCTGGCCCGCGCGCCGCCGCGCGCACTGGACCCTGCTGAACCGGGCGCGCGCCGTCGAGGACCAGTCGTACGTCCTGGCCTGCGCCTCGGCCGGCACCCACGCGGGCGTCGAGCAGTCCGGACACAGCCTGGTGGTCGACCCGTGGGGCGAGGTCCTCGTCGAGGCGGGCCCCGGCGAGGACGTCCTCACCGTGGACCTCGACCCGGCGAAGGTCGCCGAGACCCGAGCCCAGTTCCCGGCCCTCAAGGACCGTGTGCTGGGGTTGCGGGCGCCGCGCTAGATTCACCAACGACCTTCTTCGGCTGCCGAGTTGCTCATACGATCTGTCGCATGGGGGACGTGTTCGCGCAGGGTGCGACCTTGGCCGGGGGCCGGTACCGCATCGACGGATTGCTCGGCAGCGGCGGAATGGCACAGGTCTACAAGGCCTACGACCTCAGCCTCGGGCGGTCGGTGGCGATCAAGACGATGCTGCCCGGACTCGCCCTCGACCAGGGCCTCCCGGAGCGGTTCCGGCGCGAGGCGCAGGCGATGGCGAAGCTCGGGCACCCGAACGTGGTGACCGTGCACGACACCGGCGAGGAACCGCGCCCGGACGGTCCGCCGGTGCCGTACTTCGTGATGGAGCTGGTGACGGGGCCCTCGCTCGCGGACCGGCTGCGCACGGCCGGCGCGCTGCCGGTGCCGGCCGCGGTGCACGTCGCGGACCAGATCCTGAGCGCGCTGGAAGTCAGCCATGAGCGGGGGCTCGTACACCGCGACATCAAACCCTCGAACATCCTGCTGGCCGAGGGCGGCATCACGAAGGTCGCGGACTTCGGGATCGTCCGGGCGATCGCCGCCGCCGGGACCGCGCTGACCGGCTCCGGGATGATGATCGGCACGGCGCACTACGTGTCGCCGGAACAGGCGCGGGGCTCGGCGGACCTCGACGGGCGCTCGGACCTCTACGCGGTCGGCGTGCTGCTCTTCGAGATGCTGACGGGCCGGCCCCCCTTCGACGGGTCCGACGTGTTCGCGATCGCCCTCCAGCACGTGAACGACCCGCCACCGACGCTGGCCTCGTACGGGCTCCCGGGCCTGCCGGGGCTGGAGGGTGTCCTGGCCCGCGCGCTGGCGAAGCGCCCGGAGGACCGCTACCGCGACGCGGCGCAGATGCGCACGGCCCTGCGGGCGGCCGGTGCGGCTGCGGCGGCTCCCGTGGTGGCTCCGGCGCCGCCTCCCGTGGCGGCGCCCGCGACCACGCCCGCCCCCCGCATGGCGACCATGCCCCTCCAGGCCCCTGTTTGGGCGCCGCCGCCCCCGCCGCGACGGGTGCGAGTCCGCCACGCCGTCCGGCTGGGCGCCTGCGCACTCCTTCTGGTGGTCGCGTACGGGTTCGGCATCGTGGCCGACATGAACAACACGATCTGGATGGCGTACGCCATGGCGGGCCTCGCGGCCCTCGGGGCGTTCGGCGCGCTGCCCCGCCGGCTCGACCGGGACGGGCCGCCCACGCCCGCGCTCAAGGTGGTCTCCTGGATCGTGTTGTGCCTCAACCTGTACGCCTTCGTGATCGGATGCGGGGGCGTCGTGGCGATCCGCGACAAGATCGAGGATCAGTCGGCCCCCGCCCTCTCTCCCTCCCGCTCCTTCTCCGCCATGCGGATCACACACACCGCCACCGCCACCAGCAGCGCGGCATCCGCGTCCTCCCGGATCACGTCCACCGCGTAGGTCTCGCGGATCCGGTACCACTGTCGGGAGATCAGCGCGAGCAGCTCCCCGTCGTACTCGACCTTGAACTCGCGGTCCAGGATCCGCCCGCTGACATCGAGCTCCGTGCCCTCGATCAGGGTCACGAGGAAGTGGTTGCGCAGCAGCGAGAACCGCTTGCGGCGGATCACCGCGAGCCGCTGTCCGTCCCGTTCCAGGGTCATCGCGTCGCGGAGGCTGACCAGCTGCTCCCGCAGGGTGATCAGGATGCGCCCGTCCGGATCCTTGAGCTCCAGGGTGTCCCGGAAGCGGAGCGCCTTGCCGTCGACGAGGAAGGCGTGGCGCCCGTCCTCGTCCTCGATCCAGTAGTCGTCCCCGATGGCCAGCACTTTGTCCCGTACGAGGTATTTCATGCGCTGATCCGTGCCCGCGATAGGTTGCCGCCATGCCTCTCCTCTACGTGACCGACCTGGCGTACCCGGCGCGCGGCCGCCGCTACTGCGACGAGGACATATTCCTCACCTCCCGGCTGCGGGCCGCCGGCTTCGAACTCGCCCTGTGCCACCCGGCCGACGCGCAGGCGCTCGCACCCCTCGGCTTCGACGCGGTGGTCGTCCGCAACAGCGGCCCGGTCCTGCACTACCAGCAGGCCTACGACTCCTTCCGCGCGGCCGCCCTCGCCGCCGGGACCCGCGTCTACAACCCGCTCACCGGCCGCGCCGACATGGCGGGCAAGCAGTACCTCCTCGACCTCACCGCCGCCGGCTACCCGGTCATCCCGACCGTCGACGACCCGGCCAGGCTGTCCGAACTGCCGCAGGTCCCCTCGTACGCGGTCAAGCCCAAGCAGGGCGCGGACTCCATCGGCCTCACCTTCACCGCGAACCCCGAGGGCCCGGCGGGGGAGGTCCTCATCCAGCCGCGCATCGACTTCACGTACGAGGTGTCCTTCTACTTCGTCGACGACGCCTTCCAGTACGCCCTGTACGCCCCCGACCCGGCCCGCCGCTGGGAGCTCGTCCCCTACGAACCCACCGCGGCGGACCTCGACTTCGCCAGCGCCTTCGTGGAGTGGAACACCCTCGGCCACGGCATCCAGCGCGTGGACGCCTGCCGGGCGCCTTCGGGCGAGCTGCTCCTCGTGGAGCTGGAGGACCTGAACCCGTACCTCTCCCTCGACCTCCTCCCGCCCGAGGTCCAGGACGCCTTCGTCACGGCGCTCACCAGATCCCTGCACTCCTTCCTCGGCTCCACCACGGCCTGATGTCAGACCCGGCTGTCACGCTTTTCCCATGGACAAGCAGACGTTCTGGAAGCTGATCGAATCGGCCCGCGCGGACGCGGAGGCGGACGAGGTGGCGCCCCGCGCCGCGGAGCTGCTCGCCGAGCTCTCGGAGGCGGAGATAACCGCGGCCCAGCAGGTGCTGTGGGACCTCCTGTCCGAGTCGTACCGCGCCCCGCTGTGGGCCGCGGCCTACGTCATCAACGGCGGCTGCTCGGACGACGGCTTCGACTACTTCCGCGGCTGGCTCCTCACCCAGGGACAGGCGGCCTACGAGGCGGCCCTGGCCGACCCGGACTCGCTGGCCGCCCACCCAGGGGTCCGCGAGGCCGCCGAGGAAGGCCTGGAGCTGTGGGACGAGGACGCCCTCTCGATCGCCTGGACGGCCTACGAGTCCGCCACCGGCCGCGAACTGCCCGAGGACTCCTTCACGATCAGCTACCCGCCCCTGGACCCGTCCTGGGACTTCGACTTCGACGACACGGAGGAAACCGCCGCCCGCCTGCCCCGGCTGAGCGCGCTCTTCGACTATTCGTAGCGGTACAGCAACGACTCGCGCTCGCTCTGCCGAATGTCCTCGATGGTCAGGTCGGGCAGGTTCAGATGGGACAGGGTGACCTCGGCGGAGCTCGGTACGGCGTCCTCGGCGAGCCACTGCTCGGGCTTCCAGGCGTTGCCGCGCAGGAACGCCTTCGGGCAGTGCTGGTAGGCCTCCTCGACCTCCACCACGATCGCGCTGCGCGGCGGCTTGCCGACGGGGGTCAGCTGCTCCAGCAGACCCGGGTCGGCGGAGACGCAGGCCCGTCCGTTCACGCGCAGGGTGGCGGCCCGGCCGGGGATGACGAAGATCAGACCGGCCCGGCCCGTCTCCACGATGTTGCGGCTGGTGTCGAGCCGCTTGTTGCCGGTGGCGTCCGGAACGGCCAGGGTGAACTCGTCCAGCACGGCCACGAACCCGGGCGGACCGCCGCGCGGAGTCACGTCGCACGTCCCGTCTTCGCCCGCGCTGGCGATGAACACCAGCGAAGACCGCCCGATGACCGCCCGGGCGACCTCGTGGATCCGGTCCACGGCCTTGCGCCGGACCAGCTCGCTCGGCTCCTCGTACAGCCCGCTCAACTCGGCCGTGCTCCGGACGGCGGTGGCGTTCAGTGCATCGAATATGCGCCTGCTCGGCGGCGTGGTAGCTGTCACGCCCACGCACGCTAGCGGACGTGATCCAGGCGGCGACCGGATGGCAAGCTTGAACCATGAACGATGCCGTCCCGGCGCCCACCCCCGCGCCCGCGCCCCGCCGTGCCCGCCTTCGTGCCCCCGAGCTGATCGGCAAGGGGGGCTGGTTGAACACCGGCGGGAAGGAACTCACCCTCGCCGACCTGCGAGGTAAGTGCGTTATTGTCGATTTTTGGACGTTCTGCTGCATCAACTGCCTGCACGTCCTCGACGAGCTGCGCGAGCTGGAGGAGAAGCACCGCGACACCGTCGTGATCATCGGTGTGCACTCGCCGAAGTTCGTGCACGAAGCCGAGCACGCCGCCGTCGTCGATGCCGTCGAGCGGTACGAAGTGCACCACCCGGTGCTGGACGATCCCGAGCTCGCCACCTGGAAGCAGTACGCCGTACGCGCCTGGCCCACGCTCGTCGTGATCGACCCCGAGGGGTACATCGTCGCCCAGCACGCCGGTGAGGGCCACGCGCACGCCATCGAGCGGCTGGTGGAGGAGCTGGAGGCCGAGCACGAGGCCAAGGGGACGCTGCGGCGCGGGGACGGGCCGTACGTGGCGCCCGAGCCGGTCGCGACCGACCTGCGGTTCCCCGGGAAGGCGCTGCTGCTGCCCGGCGGGAACTTCCTGGTGTCGGACACCACGCGGCACCAGCTCGTCGAGCTGGGCGCCGACGGGGAGAGCGTCGTACGGCGCATCGGGAGCGGGAGCCGCGGGTTCACCGCGGACAGTTTCAGCGAGCCGCAGGGGCTCGCGCTGCTGCCCGACGGGAGGGTCGTCGTCGCAGACACCGTCAATCACGCGCTGCGCGTCCTCGACCTGGAGAGCGGGGCCGTCGAGACCGTCGCCGGGACCGGGCGGCAGTGGTGGCAGGGGTCGCCGACCTCCGGGCCGGCCCTCGAAGTCGACCTGTCCTCGCCGTGGGACGTGGCCTGGTGGCAGGGCAAGGTGTGGATCGCCATGGCGGGTGTGCACCAGCTGTGGACCTGGGATCCGACGGAAGGGACCGTCGAGGTCGCGGCCGGCACCACCAACGAGGGGCTGCACGACGGGCCCGTCGCCGAGGCCTGGTTCGCCCAGCCGTCCGGGCTCGCCGCCGCCGGGGACCGGCTGTGGCTCGCCGACTCCGAGACCAGCGCCCTGCGGTACGTGACGGACACGCCCGACGGGTACGTCGTCGAGTCCGCGGTCGGCACGGGCCTGTTCGACTTCGGGCACCGCGACGGTGACGCCGGTCAGGCCCTGCTCCAGCACCCGCTCGGGGTGACCGCCCTGCCCGACGGCTCGGTCGCGGTGTGCGACACGTACAACCACGCGCTGCGGCGGTTCGACCCGGCGACCGGGCAGGTGTCCACGCTCGCCACCGATCTGCGCGAGCCCAGTGCCGCCGTGCTGGTCGGCGAGGACATCGTGGTCGTGGAGTCCGCCCGGCACCGGCTGACCCGGCTGCGGCTCCCCGAGGAGGCGGTACGGGTGGACGCGGTCGCCCACCGGACGCAGCGGGCCGCCACCGAGGTGGCTCCCGGCACGCTCCGGCTCGACGTGGTCTTCCAGGCCCCGAGCGGGCAGAAGCTCGACACCCGCTACGGGCCGTCGACGCGGCTGCTGGTCTCCTCGACGCCGCCCGAGCTGCTCGCGGCCGGCGAGGGCGCCGGGACCGACCTGTTCCGGGAGCTGGTCCTCGCGGACGACGTCACCGAGGGCGTCCTGCACGTCTCCGCGATGGCGGCGTCCTGCGACGACGCCCCCGACAACGAGTACCCGGCCTGCCACGTCCACCAGCAGGACTGGGGCGTGCCCGTCCGCGTCACCGCGGACGGGGCCGGCCGGCTGCCCCTCGTCCTCGCCGGGATGGACGAGGGCTGATCCCGGGGGCCTTCCTGGGGGCTCAGCCCTCCAGGAAGGCCACCAGGGCGTTGGCGAGGAGGTACGGGTCGTCCGCGCCGCACAGTTCGCGGGCGCTGTGCATCGAGAGGATCGCGACGCCGATGTCCACGGTCTGGATGCCGTGGCGGGCGGCCGTGATCGGGCCGATCGTCGTGCCGCACGGCATCGAGTTGTTGGAGACGAAGGTCTGCCACGGCACGCCGGCCCGCTCGCAGGCGCTCGCGAACACCGCGCGCCCGCTGCCGTCCGTCGCGTACCGCTGGTTGACGTTGACCTTGAGGATCGGGCCGCCGTTGGCGCGCGGGTGGTGCGTGGGGTCGTGCCGCTCACCGTAGTTGGGGTGTACGGCGTGCCCGGTGTCCGAGGACAGGCAGATGGTGCCGGCGAAGGCGCGGGCGCGGTCCTCGTACGTGCCTCCGCGCGAGAAGACTGAACGTTCCAGCACGTTGCCCAGCAGCGGCCCGTCCGCGCCCGTGTCGGACTGCGAGCCGTTCTCCTCGTGGTCGAAGGCGGCCAGCACCGGGATGTGGTCCAGCTTGCCCGCGGAGGAGACCGCCGCCAGCGCCGCGACGCCCGCGTGCACCGACAGCAGGTTGTCCATGCGCGGGCCGGCCAGCAGCTCGCGGTCGCGGCCCAGGTAGGCGGGCGGTTCGATCGAGTGGACCATCAGGTCCCAGCCGGCCACCGAGCCCTGAGGCAGGCCCTCTTCCTCCTCCAGGAAGGCGATCAGGTCGCCTTCCTGGACCTCGCCGAGGCCCCAGATCGGCTGCATGTGGCGCTGCTTGTCGAGCTTGAGCCCGTCGGTGTTCACCGACCGGTCCAGGTGCACGGCGAGTTGGGGCACGCGCAGCAGGGCGCGGTCCACGTTGACGAGGCGTTCGGTGCCGTCGCGCAGGGTCAGCCGGCCGGCCAGGCCGAGGTCCCGGTCCAGCCAGGTGTTGAGCAGGGTGCCGCCGTAGATCTCGACGGCGATCTGCCGCCAGCCCTGGGAGCCCGTGTCCGGCAGCGGCTTGACCCGCAGGTTGGGGGAGTCGGTGTGTGCGCCGATGATGCGGAACGGGGTGTGAGCGGCCGCGCCCTCCGGGACGTACCAGGCGATGAGCGCGCCGCCGCGGAGCACGAACTTGCCCCCGGTGCCCGCGTCCCAGGCGTCCGTTTCCGACAACTGCCTGAAGCCTGCCTTCTCCAGCCGCTCGGCCGCATTGGCCACGGCGTGGTACGGCGACGGACTGGCCGTCAAAAAGGTCATCAGATCGTCGGTGTGGCCGCGGTCGAAGCGGTCGGGAGAGCTCATGTGGTTCACCTTAACGACGGTCGTGTACGCCATGGCCGGACTGCGGCGGATAGCCGGTTGGTCGGGGCCGCGAGGTGGTTGATCCGCGATCCCGGGGCGTTTCAGCCCGGCGGGCGCTCGAAGCGGCGCTGCAGTTGTCTGCGCTCGCCCCGTCGGATGCGCGGGAGCATCTCCGGGGTCTGCGCGGAGCGCTGCGCGCGTCTCTTGCGTCCGGCGCAGAAGATACAGGCCTCGCCGGGGGGCGCGTCGGGGTCGATGGGTGCTCCGGGGTGCTCGGAGCAGCCCGAGGCGTTGCGGGGGCGGGACAGTTCGCGGGCGACCATGAAGGCGCGGTGGAGGTCGTCCGCGATGCGTACGAACTCGTCGGCGGGCGAGGACAGGCCCAGGTGGAAGCGCTGGTCCTCGACGGTGCGCAGGTACCGGCGCAGCAGTTGGAGGGTGTACGGGCCCTCGGGCACGGGGTAGCCGAGGCGGCGCTGCTCGCCGGCCGCGGGGGCGGCCGGGCGGGCGCCGTTCAGGCGTTGTCCGAGGCGGCGCCGGTCGTTGCAGATGAGGCAGCGGCCCCAGCCCTCGGGGGCCTCGGGGTCGAGGGCGCCGTTGGGGTGCTCGGGGCAGCCGGTGTAGCTCCTGGCGGGGGCCAGGCCGGCGGCGGTCTGGAAGGCCAGGTAGAGCGCGTCGGCGATGGCGTCGTACTCGGCGGGGTGGGCGCCGTCGTACAGCTCGCGCAGGTGGTCGCCGAGGCTGCCCAGGCTCGCCTGCAGCTCCTTGAGGGCGTACGGGCGCCCGGTGGGGACGGAGTACCCCCTGCTGCCGTGCTGATCCTGTGGGCTCATGCGTACGAGCGTCCCATGAACGGCTGACATCGGGGAAAACCGCAGTACACGGCCTTGCCGCAGCGCAGCGCAGCGCAGCCCTGCGCTGCGCTGCGCTTGAGCGGGGCGGGCGGGGTACGGGCGGGCG
>NZ_JBHWJY010000120.1:0-20694 GCF_042731135.1 Streptomyces sp. NPDC059874 | reverse complement strand
GCGCGGTTGATGCCGTCGATCAGGGAGTGGCGGCAGCCGTACTTGTTGTCGAACTTCGACTTCGTCACGGCGTCGTTCACGTTGATCGCCGGGAAGAGCAGGTCACCGGACTGCATCATCTCGTAGAGACGGTGGACACCGGTGGTGGTCTCCTCGGTCACGCCGCGGATCTCGGACGCGAGCTGGGTCCACTTCTGGGGGGACTCGGCGAGCGTGCGGTTGAGCAGCTGGAGGATGTAGCCGTACTCCTCGGAGTCCGCCGTGGACGGGTCCGGGGCGGAGCCGGCCTTCTCGAACTCGACGCCCTTGTGGACGAGGAGGGTGGCGTCGCCACCGTCGTCGAGGATCATGTTCGGGCCGCCGGTGGGGGTGTTCGGCCAGGTCAGCGCCTGCTCCGTGCACCACCAGTACTCCTCCAGCGTCTCGCCCTTCCAGGCGAAGACGGGGACGCCCTGCGGGTTCTCCGGGGTGCCGTTCGGGCCTACCGCGATGGCGGCGGCGGCGTGGTCCTGGGTGGAGAAGATGTTGCAGGAGGCCCAGCGGACGTCGGCGCCGAGGGCGACGAGGGTCTCGATGAGCACGGCCGTCTGCACGGTCATGTGCAGGGAGCCGGTGATGCGGGCACCGGCCAGCGGCTGCGTCTCCGCGTACTCCCGCCGGATCGACATCAGGCCGGGCATCTCGTGCTCGGCCAGGGTGATCTCCTTGCGGCCGAAGGCGGCGAGGGAAAGGTCGGCGACCTTGAAGTCCATGGGTGCTGCTCCTCATGGTTCGAGAGGGTGGGTACGGCTGAGCCGTGCGCCGGCCGTGTGGAGACATGGCGGCACACCGAGCACAGTCCGTCGGGGGCCCTCTCTCCCCTCGGCCGGCCCTCTGGACCGCCCGACCGCCATCAGCAGCGACGCCTGACACTGATGACGAATCTACACCGATCGGCGGAGCGCGCCCCAGTCGACCGGTGGGCAAGTCGACGCGGGGGTTCGGGCCTTCCGGTGGCCATCTTTGGGGCCTTTCGGACTTTTGATGCACCCCTTACGTGGGGCAGGATGCCGGTGGATCGGATACGTACGCGCGATCTCGTAGGACCCCCGGCGTGAAGGAGATTCCAGTGACCAGTCCGGCAGGCCCTCCCCCGGGCGGAAGCGCGAGGTCGAGCGGGCGGAAGCGCCTGAAGCTGCTCGCCGTCACCGCGTGCCCCACGGGGATCGCGCACACGTACATGGCCGCGGAGAAGCTCCAGCAGGCCGCCGACCGCCTCGGCATCGACATGAAGGTGGAGACCCAGGGTTCGATCGGGGTCGAGAACGTGCTCTCTGACAACGATGTCAGAGAGGCGGACGGCATCATCATCGCCGCCGACAAGGAGGTCGACCGCGAACGCTTCGCCGGCAAGCGGGTGCTGTCCACCGGTGTCGCGGACGGCATCCACCGCCCCGAGGAGCTGATCGAGCGCGTGCGGAGCGCCCCGGTGCAGAGCGGGACGACCGCGGCCGGCGGCGCTGCTGACGGGGGCGGCGGCGGTGGCCGGGAGCGCGGTGCCGCGTACAAGGCGCTGATGAACGGCGTCTCGCACATGATCCCGTTCGTGGTGGTGGGCGGTCTGCTGCTGGCCGTCTCGCTGTCCCTCGGCGGGCACGCCGACTCCAAGGGCGGATTGGTCATCCCCGAGGGGACCTTCTGGTTCTACGTCAACACGCTCGGTGTCACCGGCTTCAAGCTGATGCTGCCGATCTTCTCCGGCTACATCGCCTACGCACTGGGTGACCGGCCGGCGCTGGTGCCGGGCATGATCGGCGGTTTCCTCGCCGCGGACGCCGTGAACATCTACGGGGCCGAGGCGAACGCCGGCTTCCTCGGGGCGATCGCGACCGGTTTCCTCGCGGGCTACCTGGTCGTCTGGATCAAGAAGGTCAAGGTCCCCAGGTTCGTCCAGCCGATCATGCCGATCATCGTGATCCCGATTCTGTCGACACTCACGCTGGGCCTGTTCTACATCTATGTCATCGGCCGGCCCATTTCCTGGGTCTTCACGCACCTGACCAGTTGGCTGAACGGGATGACCGGCTCCAGCGCGATCGTGCTGGGCGCCCTGATCGGCCTGATGATCGCCTTCGACATGGGCGGCCCGGTCAACAAGACGGCCTTCCTCGTCGCGGTGGGCCTCATCGGCACCAACAACGCGGTGATGGGCATGGCCGCCGCCGCGATCCCCGTCATGCCGCTCGGCCAGGGCCTGGCGACGCTGCTGCGGCGCAAGCTCTACAGCGACCAGGAGCGGGAGACGGGCATCGCCGCGCTCTTCATGGGCTTCTTCGGCATCTCGGAGGGAGCCATCCCGTTCGCCGCGGCGCGGCCGGCGCAGGTCATCCCCGCGAACATGCTCGGTGGCGCCGTGGCCGGTGCGATCGCCGGTGTGGCCGGGGTCGAGGACTCGGTGCCGCACGGCGGTCCGATCGTCTCGCTGTTCGGTGCCGTCAGCGGTGTCGCCATGTTCTTCGTCGCCATCGCCGCCGGTGTGGTCGTGACCGCGCTGACGACCAACGCGCTCATCGAGTTCAAGCAGCGCCGCGAGGGCGTGGCGGCCGACGGCGGCCCGGCGGTGCTCGCGCCGGAGCCGGTACCGGTCGGTGTGGGCACGGGCGTGGTCGCCGGCGCGGGGACGGCCGTACGGGCGCAGGCCGCGCCCGCCGCCGCGCCCGCCGCGCCGGCCGGGCAGCCGGAGGTGCTCTCCGGGTACCTGACCGAGCAGACCGTGAAGACCGTGCTGGCCTCGGACTCCAAGGAGGCGGCGATCCGCGAGATGGCGGAGATGCTGGCTGGCACCGACAACGTCCGGGATGTGGAGGAGCTCGTACGGGTCGCCCTCGCGCGGGAGGCGCAGGGGACGACCGGCCTCGGCGAGTCGATCGCGATCCCGCACGCCAAGACGGACGCGGTGAGCCGGCCCACGGTGGGCTTCGCCCGCTCGGACCAGGGCATCGAGTGGGGCGCGCTGGACGGCACGAAGGCCCGGCTGGTGTTCATGATCTCGGTGCCGGAGGCCGCGGCCGGTGACGAGCACCTGCGGATCCTCGCGCTGCTGTCGCGCAAGCTGATGGACACCGCCTTCCGGGAGCGGCTCCGATCGGCTCCGGACGAGCCGGCGATCCTGGACGTGCTGCGCGAGATCCGGTAGTCGAACGGGAGTTGTCGGGCTCCTCGCCACCCTGGGCGGCGAGGAGCCCGACGGCGTTCCGTACGCTGCGCGCATGATGGAGCGCAGGCGGGGACGAAGACGCGGTATCGCAGCGATCGTGCTGGTGGTGGCCGGTGCGGTGCTGGTGCTCGGCACATTGCTCTACGGGGCGATGTCGGCCCGGCACACCGAGGTGTCCTACAACAAGGAGACCGTCCCCGGCAGCAGCATGCGGCCGACGTACGAGCCGGGGGACAGCGCCTGGTTCTCCATGGGCGCCGCCGACGAGAATCTCGAGATCTCGCGCGGAGACGTGGTGCTCGTATCGGTCCCGGAGTGGGTGCCGGACGGGCTGATCCTGAAGCGTGTGGTGGCGCTCGGCGGAGACCGGATCGAGTACCGGCGCGGTGAGACGACGCTCAGGCTCAACGGGCAGCCGCTGGACGAGCCGTACATCCTCGACCGGTCGATGCCGTCCAGCGTGCCGTTCGACGTGACGGTGCCCGAAGGACGGATGTTCCTCATGGGCGACCACCGCATGAATTCGATGGACTCCTCGCTGCACCCCGAGGCGGACCAGGGCACCGTCGCCCTGTCGGCGGTGCGCGGCGAGGCCGTCGCGCGGCCGACGCGGCTCATCGTCGCGGGCGGCGTCCAGGCCCTCGGGGCCGTTCTCTTCCTGGCCGGGGGCGTGCTGGGGATCGTGGCCCTGGTGGTGCGGCGCCGACGGCGCCCGGAGCCGGCCCAACCGCCGGTCTGGCCTGCGGCCTTCCGTACGTTCGCCCCTGGGCTACTTGCCCGGCGTGGCGGCCGGTGCCCGGTAGATGTCCGGCTCCAGGTAGATGACCCGGGCGATCGGGACGGCCGCGCGGATGCGGGCCTCGGCGGCGTTGATCGCGTTGGCCACCTCGGTCGCGGTGTCGTCGTGCTGGACCGCGATCTTGGCGGCGACCAGCAGTTCCTCCGGGCCGAGGTGCAGGGTGCGCATGTGGATCAGGCCGGTGACGGTCTCGCCGTCGACGACCGCGGCCTTGATCTTCTCGACCTCGTCGGTCCCGGCCGCCTCGCCGAGCAGCAGGGACTTGGTCTCCGCGGCGAGGACGATCGCGATGACGATGAGCAGGACGCCGATGCAGAGGGTGCCGATGCCGTCCCAGACGCCGTTGCCGGTGAGGAGGGCGATGCCGACGCCTCCCAGGGCCAGGACCAGGCCGACGAGGGCGCCGAGGTCCTCCAGCAGGACCACGGGCAGTTCGGGGGCCTTGGCCCGCTTGATGAACTCGCTCCACGACAGCTTGCCGCGGATCTCGTTCGACTCCTTGATGGCGGTGCGGAAGGAGAAGCTCTCGGCGATGATCGCGAAGACGAGCACGCCGACGGGCCAGTACCAGGCCTCGATGGCGTGCGGGTGCTTGATCTTCTCGTAGCCCTCGTAGATGGCGAACATGCCACCGACCGAGAACAGCACGATGGAGACGAGGAACGCGTAGATGTAGCGCTCCCGCCCGTACCCGAAGGGGTGTTGGGGGGTCGCCTCCCGCTGGGCCTTCTTGCCGCCGACGAGCAGCAGCCCCTGGTTCCCGGAGTCGGCCAGCGAGTGGACGCTTTCCGCGAGCATCGACGAGGAGCCGCTGAAGAGGAATGCCACGAATTTGGCCACAGCGATGGCGAGGTTGGCGGCGAGTGCCGCCACGATCGCCTTGGTACCGCCCGACGCGCTCATGGGTGCAGGGTGTCCTTCCTAGCCATTGATACCGGCCGCACATTCTTGCAGCCGCCGGTACGGACGCCGTGTCAGACCACCACGGTGGCACGGAAGACAGTGCCGGTTCCGGACAGTTCGGCCTTTTCGCCCGCCGGTACGAAGACCGACTCACCCGGGGCCAGGGTCAGTTCACCGGCTCGCGGCGAGCCCGCCGTGCAGAGCAGGATCTGCGGGGCGCCTTCCGGGAGCACGCGGGAGGCGCCTCCGGGGGCGAGGAGGAAGCGGGAGAGCCGGAACTCGTCGATGGGGGCCTCGTAGACCTCCTCGCCGTTGCCTTCGGGGCGCAGCACGTTCGGGTCGCCGGGCTCGAAGTTCGTGATCTTCAGCAGCTCGGGTACGTCCACGTGTTTGGGGGTGAGTCCGGCGCGCAGCACGTTGTCGGAGTTGGCGAGCAGCTCGACGCCGAGGCCCTGGATGTAGGCGTGCGGGACGCCCGCGCCGAGGAACACGGCCTCGCCGGGCTGGAGTCGGAAATGGTTGAGGAGCATGGCCGCGACGACGCCCGGATCGCCCGGGTAGTGGTGCACGAGGGAGGCGTACGGTGCGTACCGGCCGCCGAGGCGGTCGGCGGCGGCCTCGACTTCGGCGACGGTGTGGGCCATCTCGGCTCGGTCCGCGGTCAGTACGGCGGTGAGCATCTCGCGCAGGGCCGCGTCCTCGGGGTGGGCGTGCAGCAGGTCGACGTACGGCTTGAGGCTGTCCACGCCCAGTCCGTCGAGGAGTTCGGCGGCCTCCAGCGGCGGGCGGAAGCCGCACAGCCCGTCGAACGGGGTGAGCGCGCACAGCATTTCGGGCTTGTGGTTGGCGTCCTTGTAGTTGCGGTGGGCCGCCTCCAGCGGGACCCCGCGGCGCTCCTCGTCCTCGAACCCGGCCTTGGCCTGGGCGAGGTCGGGGTGCACCTGGAGGGAGAGGGGGGCGCCCGCCGCGAGGATCTTGAGGAGGAAGGGCAGGCGCGGGCCGAACCTGGCGACGGTGGCGGCGCCCAGTTCGGCTTCCGGATCGGCGGCGATGACGTCCGAGAGGGCCCGCTCGCCGGCTCCGCGGTCGAGCCGGGAGGGGGCGCCCGGGTGGGCTCCCATCCACATCTCGGCCTGTGGTTCACCGGTGGGGTCGACACCGAGGAGCCGGGGGATGTCGGTGGTCGATCCCCAGGCGTAGGGGCGGATCGTGTTCGTCAGGCGGTCCATCGTCGTCTTCCTGGATAGAGCCGGGCACCCGTGTGTCTCAGCTGTGTCCCCCGGAAGCCAACGCCAGGTAGGCGGTGGCGAAATCCGTGACGGCGAGGAGTTCGGCGAGCTGCTCCAGCTCGACGCCCTCCTCCGGTTCGAGCTCGCTGATGGCCGTGTCGTGGCTGAGTGCGAGCTCGCGTGCGGCGGGGGCGGCGGAGAGGCCACCGGCCGGCCGGTCACGCAGCAGGACGATCCGGGCGCGAAGAGCCTGCGGCTCCTCGACCCGGTCACGGAAGAAGTCGTCGGGATCGGCGCCGGCGGCGAACGCGCCGGCGAGCAGGACTCCGTGGGCGGGGAGGGCCTCGGGGAGCGCGGCGGCCAGTGCGGGGCGGCCGGCGAGCTCGGCGAGGGTGGCGGCGAAGCGGCGGCCGGCGGGGCCGGCGCCTTCGCCCTCGCTCCAGATGAGCGGGAGGGAGTCGGCCAGCTCGGCGGCGAGGGTCTTGGCCGGGTTGGAGTACGTGGCGATGGCGGGCCCGCAGCGCTCGGCGGTGCGGTCGAGCCGGTCGGCGACGAGCTGGAGGGTGTCGGGGGCGGCGGAGATCATGCCGACCCTGTCGAGGAGCACCAGCAGCGGGGTCAGCAGGGCCCACAGCGCGCCGGGGCCGGCCGCGGCGGACTCGTCGTACTCCTGGTACGGGGCCTTGGCCATTGGTACGAGGAGCCCGTGCGCGCCGTCCACCGCCTCGCTCAGCGGTGAGCGCTCGGGGGCGACGGCGACGACGCTGCAGCCGCGCCGGTAGGCCTGCTCGGCGAGGACGCCCAGGCCGGGCTCGGTGCCGTCGGTGGTGGCGATGAGCAGCAGGTCTACGGGGCCGGCCCAGCCGGGCAGGGCCCAGCGCAGGGCGCCGGCGGCGTGCGCGACGCCGGTGGGGTCCAGTCGGATGACGGGCGCGGAGGCTCCGGCGAGGGCGCCCAGCAGGTCGGCGACGCCGGTGGCGGCGGTGCCGGGGCCGGCGATCAGGACCGTGCGGGGGCGGCCGTCGGGGCGGAGCTCGCCGAGGCCGGCCTCGGTCGCGTGCCGGGCCGCGGTGCGGACTCTGGCCCCGGCCTCGGCCGCGCCGCGGAGCAGGCCCCGGCGGTCTACGCGGGCGAGATCCTCCGGTGCGTCGAGGAGCGACTCGTCGAGCATGGCGGCCTCCTGCGGTGTTGACGCGGGTGGGGTCGGGCGCCGGCCGTCGGGCCGGCCTCGTTTCAGGCGGGGCGGCGGGCCTCGTCGACGAGCAGGACCGGGATGCCGTCACGGACGGGGTACGCGAGGCCGCAGTCCTGGCCGGTGCAGATCAGCTCGGGGGCCGTTGCGTCGGCCGACTCGTCCTGGAGGGGGGAGTGGCAGGCGGGGCAGGCGAGGATCTCCAGAAGACCGGCTTCGAGCGGCATGTGGTGCGTCCCTTCGGGGATATGGGTCGGGCGAGGTCAGCGTACCGCCGAGTCACCTCCGGTGCGGCCTGTAGCCGTGCGGCGCGGGGCGGTTTGCCGTGCGGCGCGGGGCCGGGTGGCCTTGCGGTGCGGTGCGGGGTGCTGGTCCCCCGGGGGGAACCCGGCTCCGCCGGGAACCGGGCTCTGCCCGGACCCGCGCCTCAAACGCCGGCGGGGCTGATTACGGCCCGCCCGGTTGCGCGGAGCGCGAGGCGGGCGGGCCGGAACCGTCAGGCGCGGATGAGGGCCAGGACCTCGTCGCGGACCTTGGCGAGGGTGGCCGCGTCGCGGGCCTCCACGTTCAGGCGGAGGAGGGGTTCCGTATTGGAGGCGCGGACGTTGAACCACCAGTCGTCGTCCGTCGCGGTGAGGCCGTCCAGCTCGTCGAGGGTGACGCCCTCGCGCCCGGCGTAGGTCTCCTTGACGGCGGCCAGGCGGCCGGCCTGGTCGGCGACGGTGGAGTTGATCTCTCCGGAGCCCTCGTAGCGGTCGTAGGAGGCCACCAGGGCGGACAGAGCGCCGTCCTGGCCGCCGAGGGCCGCGAGGACGTGGAGCGCGGCGAGCATGCCGGTGTCCGCGTTCCAGAAGTCCTTGAAGTAGTAGTGCGCCGAGTGCTCGCCGCCGAAGATGGCGCCGGTCTTGGCCATCTCCTCCTTGATGAAGGAGTGACCGACGCGCGTGCGGACGGGCGTGCCGCCGTTCTCGCGGACGACCTCGGGGACGGACCAGGAGGTGATCAGGTTGTGGATCACCGTGCCGGTGCCGCCGTTGCGCGCCAGCTCGCGGGCCGCGACCAGGGCGGTGATCGCGGACGGGGAGACGCCCTCGCCGCGCTCGTCGACGATGAAGCAGCGGTCGGCGTCACCGTCGAAGGCGATGCCGAGGTCGGCGCCCTCGGCGAGGACGCGGGCCTGGAGGTCGACGATGTTCTTCGGGTCGAGGGGGTTGGCCTCGTGGTTCGGGAAGGTCCCGTCCAGCTCGAAGTACATGGGGACGAGGTCCAGCGGGAGGCCCTCGAAGACGGTCGGGACGGTGTGGCCGCCCATGCCGTTGCCCGCGTCGACGACGACCTTGAGCGGGCGGATCGCCGTCAGGTCGACCAGGCCGCGCAGGTGGTCGGCGTAACCGGTGAGGGTGTCCTGCTCGGTGATCGTGCCCGGGACGGTGCCCTCGGCGATGGCCGGGACGCCCTCGTCGGTCCACTTCTCCACCAGCTCGCGGATCTGCGAGAGGCCGGTGTCCTGGCCGACCGGGGCGGCGCCCGCGCGGCACAGCTTGATGCCGTTGTACTTGGCCGGATTGTGCGAGGCCGTGAACATGGCGCCGGGCAGGTTCAGGGAACCGGAGGCGTAGTACAGCTGGTCGGTGGAGCACAGCCCGATCAGGGTGACGTCCACGCCGCGGGCGGCCGCGCCGCGGGCGAAGGCGGCGGACAGACCCGGGGAAGAGGGGCGCATGTCATGCCCGATCACGATCGCCGTGGCGGCCGTGACCTGGACGAACGCCGCACCGAACAGTTCCGCGAGGGACTCGTCCCATTCGTCCGGTACGACGCCACGTACGTCGTACGCCTTGACGATGTTCGAAAAATCTGCGGCCACTGCCTGCCCTCCTGAAGGTCCTGTGCGGTCCGGTCAACCTACCTTGAACCAGCAGACGCCCATCAGATGACCGAAGCGTCAGGAATCGGGCGATCTCAGGACGCGCAGGTGTCCACGACGCGTCTCGCCGGTGGCCGGCCCACCGTTCTGGCCGTGACCGGAGCCCGCCTCGGCGGCGCGCCCGGGCGGGCGGGCGGCTTCGCGTACCGCGTTCGCGAGGGCTTCGAGGTCGTCGCCGCTGGGGCGCGACGGCGCGGACCCGTCGGACAGGCGGACGACTTCCCAGCCGCGCGGCGCGGTCAGGCGCTCCGAGTGCTCGGCACACAGGTCGTAGCAGTGGGGTTCGGCATAGGTGGCGAGCGGGCCGAGAACTGCGGTCGAATCGGCGTAGACGTACGTCAGAGTCGCGACGGCAGGGCGGCCGCACGCGGTGCGCGAACAGCGACGTACAAGGCTCACGACGTTGGACGGTACCGCACTCTTGACCGGGCCGCGACGACTCCACCGCCGCTCACTCCCCCGTGTCGTCCCGCGGGCTACCCTGCGGGGGTGACGGACAGCCCCCTGCCTCCCCTCCCCGCAGAGCCTCCCGCCGGGGTCCCGGCCGAACCGCGCGTGCGTCGGAGGGACCGGCACGGGCGCGGGATGCGCGGGCCGGTGGCGCCTCCTCAGGTGCCGTTGTCGGCGAGCCGGTCGGAGCTCTTCGGGGACCTCGTACGGGATTCCGTGGAGCGGCTGGAGCGGCGCTGGCCGCAGCTGGCCGAGGTGGAGTTCCTGGTGGGTGACGTACCGGGGCCGCCGGGTGGTCCGGACGCCGGCTGGAACGACGAGGCGGTGCCGTTGGGCGCGCTGTCGGAGCCGAGCGGCGGGCGGCCGGCGCGGATCGTGGTGTTCCGGCGGCCGGTGGAGATCCGTACGAAGACGCGGGACGAGAAGGCGCTGCTGGTCCACGAGATCGTGGTGGAGCAGGTGGCGGAGCTGTTGGGGCTGTCGCCGGAGACCGTTGATCCGCGGTACGGGCAGGACTGACCCGACGGTGGCCTCCCGGCGGGGTCGCCGCCCTGGGTGCGGCGCCGCTGCCGGGGCTCCGCCCCGGACCCCGCGCCTCAAACGCCGGCGGGGCTGAACTACCTCGTCAGGACCGAGAGGTTCTGGGCGGCCTTGGGGACCGAGACCGTGGAGTGGTCGTCCGAGAAGGTCTGGACGGTGAACATCGAAATGCCCTCGTGCGGCAGCGACAGGGTGCGGGCCGCGTGGACGGGGCCGCCCGAGAGGGTCTCGATGGTCAGGGCGTAGGCGCCCTTGCCGCCGGCCGGGGCCGGCGTGAGCGCCTGCGTGGTGCCCGCCTTGATCGTGACCTCCTGAGAGGCGGGCTCGCCGCCGAGGGTGCCCGGGGAGGCCGTCACCTTGACCTTGGCGTCGGCGCTCGGGGCCGTCAGCGACAGCACGGTCGCGTTCTCCTCGGGCCGGTTGTCGGCCACCGTCGCCCGTGTCCCGACCGGGCCGGTGGCCGGTACGAAGCCCAGTTCCTGCTTGGCGCCGCTGCCGCGGACCACCCGTACCGCGGCGACCACCGGGGTCGCCTTCTTGGCGTCCGCCGGGGTCAGCAGCAGGGAGCCGGCCTCGCCGCGGGTCAGGTCCGCCAGGTCCACGCTCGCGGTCATCCCCGCCTTGACGTGCAGCTGCTCGTTGCCCGCGGGGGTGATGGCACCGCCCGGGGCGGCGAGGCGCAGCTTGAGGTCCGCGTCCTCCTCGCCCGGTACGAAGGCCACGAGCCGTACGGAGGCGGCGTCCGCCGGGATGCCCGGGAGCACCAGGGAGCCCGCCGGGTCGACGGAGGCGGGCAGCCAGTCCGAGCCGACGCCCTCTTCGGCGACCTGCACGGACGCGCCGACGCGACCGGCGCGGGTGGTCACGTGGGCGGTGGCGTCCGCGAGCTGGGTGCCGGGGACGAGGGTGGCGAGGGAGACGGTCCTGCTGGACTTGGGGTCGACCCGGATGCTCTCGCTGGTGCCCGCGTCGGACTTGGCGAGCCCGTCGGGGCCGAAGAGCTTGATGTCGACGATGGCCGCGGCGTCGTCCGGGTTGGTGAGGTGGACGAAGTCCTCGCGGCCCTTGGCCGTGCTGACGGCGGGGAACCAGAAGTCGGTGCCGGGCGCGGTGCAGGCGGTGCCCAGCACGCCCCGGGCCCGGCCGACCGAGACCTTGGTGGTCAGCTGCGCCGTCCAGCCGGGGGCGAGGACGCCCTCGGCGCTGCCCGTCAGCGCGGGGGCCTCCGCCCCGGTGGCGGTGGCCCCGAAGGGCTTGCCGGGCTCCTTGGGCTCCAGTACGGGCTTGGCGTCCTTGGTGGCGCCGAGCAGCCGGGCCGCGCCCTTGCCGTCCCCGGAGGCCTTGGCGGCGGCCGGGGTGAAGGCGGTGTACACGGTGTCGGCGATGTCGGAGGAGCTGGGCGCCGGGCACACCAGCAGGGATCGCTCGACCGGCATCCGGGAGGCGGCGGCCGCCTTGCCGTCGGCCTTCCCGCCCGTGTCGGGTGCGGTGAGGGAGGCGATGCCGGTGAGGGCGGCGAGCGCCGCGGTCACGGCCGCGAGCGTCAGGGGGGCGCGCTGCTTCACTGCTGGGGGCTCCCGTCAGGACGCGGGTCGTGCTGTGCGTGGGGGTCGTGCGGCCGGAAGGCGTCGAAGGGCTCGTACGGCTGCTCGTACGGCTGTTCCTCGTACGGCTGCTGGTACTGCTGCTGCTCGTACGGCTGCTGGTACTGCTGCTGGTACGGGTCCTCGTAGGCCTGCTGGGGCTGCTGGTCGTACGCGGGGTACGGCTCGTACTGCTGCTGGGGCTGGGACTGCGGCTGCTGCGGCTCGTACGCGTAGCCGCTCTGGTCGCCGTACGCCTGGTACGCGTACGAGTCCTCGCCGTACACCGGCTGCGCGGGGATCTCCGCGTACGGGTCGGCGACGGCCGCGGCCTCCACCGGTACGGGGGCCGGCTCGGCCTCGGCGCGCAGGCGGCGGGCGCGGCGGCCCTCGCCGGGCTCGGCGGCGGGGGCCTCCTCCTCCGGGAGGTCGTCGTCGAGCCGGGCCCGGCGGCCCGGGAGGGCCATCACCAGCAGCACCAGCGCGAGCAGGCCCTGCGCCCAGTGCCAGGCGACCTTGACGAGCGAGCCCTCGTGGACGAGGTCGAGGCGGCCGGCGGCGGCGGGGAGCTCGAAGCCCTGGGCCCAGCCGTCGACGGTCTTGGGCTTGAGGGGCTTGCCGTCGAGCGTGGCCTGCCAGCCCGCGTCGGCGCGGTCGGCGATGCGCAGCACGCGGCCCGCCTCGCCCGCGGGGATCTTGCCGTGGACCTCCACGGGGCCCGCGGCGACCGGGATCGGGGCCTCGCCCTGCTTGGCGGAGACGATGACGGCGCGCGGCAGCCAGGGTTCGACGCCCCACAGGGCGGTGCCGTCCTGCTGGTGGCGCCGGCTCAGGCCGGGGGTGGCGTCGAGGACGCGGCGGATCTCTTCGGGGCCGCCGGGGCGGAACATGACGAAGCGGATGGCGTAGGCGCTGAGCTGGCTGGACTGGTCGGCGCCGGAGCCCGCGACGAGGTTGGAGACGACCTTGTCGAGGCGCGGGTCGCCGCCGCTCGCGCTGGTGATCTCGGCGTCGCCGATGCGACCGCCGGCCCCGCGCACGAGGCTGTAGGAGACGCCGCCGGGCGCGTCCAGGTCGAGGATCAGGGTGCGGGTCTGGTTGTCGTCCCCGCCGGCGTCGGCGACGAAGGCCGGGACCTGCACCGGGTCGCGGCGCTCCAGCGGGCCGTCGGCGCCGGCGATCATCCAGCCGGCCGCGGCGAACAGCGGGCCCGTGGCGGCCGCGAGCGCGATGAGCGCGGCCAGTGGCTGGCGCCAGCCGAAGCTGCGGGCGGCGACGCGTTCCTTGGCGCCGTCCGCGCCGACCGCGGCGGCGGCGAGCAGGGCGAGTCCGTAGACGAGGGTGGCGGGTCCGGCCCAGGAGCCGTGGTTGAGGACGACGGCGAGGGCCAGGGCGGCCAGGGCGGTGGCCCAGGCGGTGCGGACGGCGAACTGCCGGTCGGTGCGCAGCAGGGCGGCCAGTGCGGCGAGGACGATGCCGATGAGCAGCAGGCCGGCGCCGGTTCCGGGTCCGCCGGGGCTGATGGCGAGGAGGTCGAGGCCGCCCGCGGAGCCGGTCGCGTAGGGCAGGCCGGCCTCGTCGAGGAGCCGGCCCGGGTGCGTGAGCAGGCCCAGCGACCAGGGCGCGAGGACGAGGATCGGGACGGCGAGGGTGGCGAGCAGGCGCGGTCCGTACGTCTTCCACTGCGCCCGGCGATGGGCGAGCGCGGCCACCCCGAGGAGGGCGGCGAGCGGCCAGACGGCGGGGGTGAAGGCGGTGGCGAGCGTCAGCAGGAGGGTGTACGTCCACACCGCGCGCCGGCCGGGGCGGCGGTCGGGGTCGTCCGCACTCGTGCCGGGGCCCCCGCCGAGTGCGAAGGCGGAGACGGCGGAGCGGGCGATGAGCGGCAGCAGGACGGCGAGGAGGGCCGTGCCGAGGCGGCCGCCGGCGAGGGCTCCGGTGACGGCGGGCAGGAAGGCGTAGGCGACGGCGGCCCAGGCGCGCAGCAGCCGGGACTCGACGAGCGGCCGGGAGGCGAAGTAGGCGGTGAGGCCGGCGAGCGGGACGGACGCGACGAGCAGCAGGGTCAGGGCGGCCTGGGTGGATCCGAACAGCAGGGTGGCGAGGGCGCCGAGGACGGCCAGGTAGGGGGGCGCCGAGTCGGTGGAGCCGGTGCCCACGGGGTGCCAGCCGGCGGTGTAGGCGCGCCAGAGCTCGGGGCCGCTGTCGGGGGCGGGCAGCAGGGCGCCGCCCATGAGGGAGCCGCCGCCGATCAGGGCGCGGCAGGCGGCGAGGGAGACGAGCAGGAGGACGGCGAAGAGCGCGGGGGCGGGGTTGCGGCCGATCCGCTTGAGGCGCGCGAAGCGCTCCTCGGCCACCGGGTAGTCGCCGTCCTCGCCGGGCGCGGTCAGGATGCTGCCGCCGCCGTGCCGGCCCGCGGGGGCGGAGTCGGTGTCGCGGGCGTCACCGAAGTAGCCCGCGAGCTGTTCGGCGTTGGCGCGCAGGGAGGCACCGGGCGGCGGGAAGAGCGGGCGCAGTTCGGCGGCGGGGACCGCGGGGCGGCTGCGGCGCTTTCGGGCGGCGAGGATCCTGCCGGGGCGCAGCAGGACGGCGAGGAGGCCGGTGATCTCGTCGACGGCCTGTCCGGGGGCCTTGCCGACGAGGTAGGCGAGGGTGCGCAGGACGGTGCCGAGCAGCACGCGGAGCAGGACGTAGGGCAGGGCTCGGCCGGAGCTGTTGGCGAGCATCGTGTAGACGGCGCCGGACTTGTCCACGCGGTGCGGGCTGGAGCTCGTACGGCCGGCGCAGTCGACGGTGCGGCGTTCGCGGGCGGCGGCCTCGGCGTGGCGCATGACGGCGTCGGGGGCGACGAGGACGGTGTGGCCGGCGCTCTGGGCGCGCCAGCACAGGTCGACGTCGTCGCGCATGAGGGGCAGGCGGCGGTCGAAGCCGCCGAGGGCCTCGTAGACGTCTCGGCGCACGAGCATGCCCGCGGTGGAGACGGAGAGGACGGGGCGGACCTGGTCGTGCTGGCCCTGGTCCTGTTCGCGGCGGTCGAGGCCGGTCCAGCGGCGGCCGCTGCGGGCGATGGTGACGCCGGCTTCGAGGAGCTGCTTCTTGTCGTACCAGCCGCGCAGCTTGGGGCCGATGACGGCGGCGTCGGGGTTCTCCTCGGCGACGCGCAGCAGTTCGGTGAGGGCGTCCGGTTCGGGGGCGCTGTCGTCGTGGAGGAGCCAGAGCCACTGGACGGGTTCGCCGTGCGGGAGCTCGGGGAGGTCGTAGTGGTCGTCGCGCCAGGTGCGGCTGACGGGGTCCCAGCCGCTGGGGCGCTTGAGGTACGGGAGGTCCTCGGGGGTCAGCGTGCCGGCGGTGCGGACGGCTTCGTCGACGGCGGCGCCGAATCCGGTGCGGCGGGCGAGGTGCAGGACGCGGTCGTCGCCGAAGGCCTGGTTGAGGAGCCCTGCGGACTCGTCGGCGCTGCCGGTGTCGGCGGCGACGTGGTTCTGCGCGGGGCGTTCCTGGCCGAGCAGGCCGGCGAGGGTCCGGGGCAGCCAGCGGGCGCCGTCGTGGGCGACGAGCACCGCGGTGACGACGTGCCGGGGGAACTCGGGTGTGGCGGGGGCCTGGTGGGAGGCCGCCGACTGGCTGTGCAGGGACATCGCGCTACTGGCCCTCCGGCCTGGGGGTCCCTCCGGAACGCGGTCCGGTGGGAGGGTCCGGGGGTGGTGTGCCCTCGGAGGCTGCTGGACAGCGCCCCACCCTAACGGCTGGCAATGCGACGGTCCGCCTCCTGCGGGGAAGGTGCGGGAGGCGGACCGTGTGCGGTGCTGTTCGCCGTGCTGGGTGCCTTGTCGGCCGTGCGGTCGATATGCCGTGCGATATGTCAGGTGATGCGTGAAAGGTGCCGGTCGGGCGGCGCCTTCGGGCCCTGGAGCCGGCGGTCCGGTCGGTGCTCGGGACCTCGGTCGGGCCGCGGTTCAGACGGCGGCCTTTTTCAGACGGCGGCGCTCGCGCTCGGAAAGGCCGCCCCAGATGCCGAACCGCTCGTCGTTGGCGAGTGCGTACTCAAGGCATTCGGAGCGGACTTCGCAGGCCAGGCAGACCTTCTTGGCCTCGCGGGTGGAGCCGCCCTTCTCGGGAAAGAAGGACTCGGGGTCGGTCTGGGCGCACAACGCGCGCTCCTGCCATCCGAGCTCTTCGTCCGCTTCCTCGACCAGCAGTTCCTGAAACAGCTCGGTCATGTGCGCCCCTCGCTCTGTCTGTGCGTCCCCGTGGTGATGCCGTTACTGATCGCTACGTAACGACACGAGTGAAATTACAAGTGCGTGGCTCCAGCGCAGTCAAGCCGAGATCTGCTATTGGGCGCCTTATTCACTCTGCGGAACCAAGCCTATGCAGAAAGTGTTCATATCGCCAAAAATCGTGACACATGCCACAGGCGTCACGTGTTGCCCGTCTTCACCCGTAATCGACGTGTCACTCAGCGGTGTGGTTGCGATCCGGCCAAAGAAGCGGCACAGATCACAGTCCGGTCACGAGATCGCGCGTCCTGGTTTAGACGCCGCCAGGTTTGAGCCTTGGCACAGCGCCACATCCCCTGGCGGCGACTGCACAAACCTTTCTCCGCACACGGTAACCGGATGAGGTGAAACTTTTCCCCCAAACCGGACATTGGGTTGACAGTCAGGCCTTCGACCCGTTCTCCTTGTTCGCATGTCAGCGCCCGCAGCCGCCACCCGGACCCCCATTCGTGGGTTCCTGCGCGCTGCCCAGGTTCGCTGTTGCTGTTGCAGCTGTTGATGCCCCAGGAGCGTCCGCTCCTCTGAGCTCCGGCCACCCCCACAGCCAGCACCACTGACATCCGTCGAGGACTCCCCCACGATGAACAGCACCGTCAACACCCCGGCAGCCACCGTCGAGAGCGACCTCCAGATCGCCGGCGACATCCTCGCCGTCCAGCACCTCCTCCAGCCCGCCCGCGAGCACCCGGCCACCGTCGCCGAGTTCGTCGGCCTCGCCCGCTCCATCGCCGAGGACCGCGCCTCCTGGGAGCACCTCGTCCGGTACGACGCCACCACCCGCTGGTACCACCGGCTGCGCACCGGCCCCGGCTACGAGGTCTGGCTGCTCAGCTGGGTCCCCGGCCAGGGCAGCGGCCTGCACGACCACGGTGCCTCCTCCGGCGTGCTGACCGTCCTGGAGGGCGAGCTCACCGAACACACCGCCCGCGGCCCGATCACCCACGGCCCCGGCGCGCAGCGCGTCTTCGCCCCCGGCTTCGCCCACGAGGTCGTCAACGACACCCTCGACGGCGCGGTCAGCCTGCACGTCTACTTCCCCGGCCTCACCGAGATGCCGATGCACAGCGCCGCCCCGGCCGAATCGGCGTCCGTACGCGCCTGACCTGGATCGGCCTGACAGACTTCGGTGCATGCGCATTGTTGTTCTGGCCGGCGGTATAGGCGGCGCCCGGTTCCTCCGCGGACTCAAGTCGGCAGTCCCCGACGCGGACATCACGGTCATCGGCAACACCGGTGACGACATTCACCTGTTCGGGCTCAAGGTGTGTCCCGACCTGGACACCGTCATGTACACCCTCGGCGGTGGCATCAACGAGGACCAGGGCTGGGGCCGCACCGACGAGTCCTTCACCGTCAAGGAGGAACTCGCGGCGTACGGGGTGGGACCCACCTGGTTCGGCCTCGGCGACCGCGACTTCGCCACGCACATCGTCCGTACGCAGATGATCGGCGCCGGCTACCCGCTGAGCGCCGTCACCGAGGCCCTCTGCGACCGATGGCAGCCCGGGGTGCGGCTGCTGCCCATGACCGACGACCGGGTCGAGACCCATGTCGCGATCACCGAGGCCGGTACCGGAGAGCGCCGCGTCATCCACTTCCAGGAGTACTGGGTCCGGCTGCGCGCCGCGGTGGACGCGGAGGCCGTCGTCCCCGTCGGGGCCGAACGGGCCAAGCCCGCGCCCGGTGTGCTGGAGGCCATCGCCGCCGCCGACGTGATCCTCTTCCCGCCGTCGAACCCGGTGGTCTCGGTCGGGACGATCCTCGCCGTGCCCGGCATCCGGGAGGCCGTGGCCGCGGCCGGGGCGCCCGTCGTGGGCCTCTCCCCCATCGTCGGGGGCGCGCCCGTGCGCGGGATGGCCGACAAGGTGCTGGCCGCGGTGGGCGTCGAGTCCACGGCCGCGGCGGTCGCCCTGCACTACGGGACCGGGCTGCTCGACGGCTGGCTCGTGGACACCGCCGACGCGGACGCGGTCGCCGAGGTGGAGGCCGCCGGGATCACCTGCCGCGCGGTGCCGCTGATGATGACCGACCTCGCGGCGACCGCGGAGATGGCCCGCGCCGCGCTGGAACTGGCCGAGGCCGCACGGTGACGGTCCCGGGCGCGGCCGACCCCGCGCAGTCCTCCGGCGCGCACGGCCCCTCGTACGAGGTCCGGGCCGTCGACGGGATACCGGAGGTCGGGCCCGGCGACGACCTGGCGGAGCTCATCACGACGGCCGCACCCGACCTGCGGGACGGCGACGTCCTGCTGGTCACCTCGAAGATCGTCTCCAAGGCCGAGGGCCGGATCGTACGGGCCGATTCGCGCGAGGACGCGATAGACGCGGAGACCGTACGGGTCGTCGCGCGCCGGGGCCCGCTGCGGATCGTCGAGAACCGGCAGGGCCTGGTGATGGCCGCCGCCGGGGTCGACGCCTCCAACACGGCCCCCGGGACGGTGCTGCTGCTGCCCGAGGACCCGGACGGCTCCGCCGCCGCGATCCGCGCGGGGGTGCGCGACATCCTCGGCGTGGAGGTGGGCGTGGTCGTCACGGACACCTTCGGGCGGCCGTGGCGCACCGGGCTCACGGACGTCGCGATCGGCGCGGCCGGGGTACGGGTCCTGGACGACCTGCGCGGCGGCACGGACGGCCACGGCAATCCGCTGAGCGCGACGGTGGTCGCGACGGCGGACGAACTGGCCGCCGCCGGCGACCTGGTCAAGGGCAAGGCGGCCGGCCTTCCGGTGGCCGTCGTGCGCGGGCTGGGCCACGTCTTGGGCGAGGGTTCCTCGGCGCGGGACCTGGTGCGCGCCCCGGCCGACGACATGTTCCGGCTGGGCACCTCGGAGGCGGTACGGGAAGCCGTCACGCAGCGCCGTACGGTACGGGCCTTCACCGACGAGCCGGTGGACCCGGGCGCGGTACGGCGCGCGGTGGCGGCGGCGGTGACCGCCCCGGCTCCGCACCACACGACGCCCTGGCGGTTCGTACTGCTGGAGTCCGCGGCGTCCCGGCTGGAGCTGCTCGACGCGATGCGCGACGCGTGGATCGCGGACCTGCGCCGCGACGGCAAGTCCGAGGAATCGATCGCCAAGCGGGTCCGGCGCGGCGACGTGCTGCGGCGGGCGCCGTACCTGGTGGTGCCGTGCCTGGTGACGGACGGCGCGCACGACTACGGGCACGCCCGGCGGGACGCCGCCGAGCGGGAGATGTTCGTCGTCGCGATGGGCGCGGGCGTGCAGAACCTGCTGGTCGCGCTGGCCGGGGAGCGGCTGGGCTCGGCGTGGGTGTCCTCGACGATGTTCTGCCGGGACGTGGTGCGCAAGGTGCTGGGGCTGCCGGACGACTGGGATCCGATGGGGGCGGTGGCCGTGGGGCACGCGGCGTCGGCTCCGGTGGAGCGGGCGGGGCGGGACCCGGAGGACTTCATCGAGGTCCGCTGAGTTCCCTCGCTCAGAGCCGGCCGATGTCGCCGCGCGGCATGCGGGGCGTGCGGCGGGGCGGGGTGTGGCCCGCGAGGAGGATCAGGCGGGCGGCTCGGTGGCGCTGGCCGGCGTAGGGGGCGAGGAGCTCCAGCATGACGGCGTCGTCGGCGTCGCGGTCGCCCGCGAGGGCGTAGCCGACGATGCCGGGGAGGTGGAGGTCCCCGGTGGTGACGGCGTCGGGGTCGCCGTTGCTGCGCTGGAGGGTCTCGGCGGAGGTCCAGGGGCCGATGCCGGGGACGGCCTCCAGCCGGGCGGTGGCCTGCGGGAGCTCCATGGCGGCGGCCTCCTCCAGGCGGGCCGCGACGCGGACGGCGCGCAGGATCGTCGAGGAGCGCTTGGCGTCGACCCCGGCCTTGTGCCAGTCCCAGGAGGGGATGCGGGCCCAGGTGTGGGGGGTGGGCATGACGTACAGGTCGACGGCCCGCACCGGCTCCGGGCCGGGGGCCGGCTCGCCGTACTGCCGGACGAGGCGGCGCCAGGCCCGGTAGGCCTCGTCGGTGGTGACCTTCTGTTCCAGGACCACCGGGATCAGGGACTCCATGACCATGCCCGTGCGGGTCAGGCGCAGGCCGGGGCGGCGGCGGTGGCTGGCGTGAAGGAGGCGGTGGCGGGGGACGAAGGCCGCGGGGTCGTCGCCCGCGCCGAGCAGGGCCGGCAGCTGTTCGAGCATCCAGTCGGCGCCGGGGCCCCAGGCCTGGGCGTGGATCTCCGTCCCCGTCAGCGCGACCCTGAGGGTGACGGGGCCCTGGGGGGTCTGGCTGCCCTTCCAGACGGAGCCGTCGGGGGTGGTGCGGAAGGTGGGGTCGGCGGGGCCGCGTCTGAGGGGGCCGAGGGTGAGGCCGAGGTCCACGGGGCCCTCGGGGATCCATACGCGGGCCTTGGCCCCGGCCCCTTCCCCGGGGGCCGCTGCCTGTCCTTGCCCTGCGGGCACGTGGGTGCGGCCGCCGCGTACGGCAGTGCGGGTGAGGGGGTCGAAGCGGCCGGCCATGCCTCTGAGCGTAGCCCTGCGGGGCCGTTCCCCACCCCGCCCTTCCACCGTTCCTCCCCCAGCTACCGCTGGGAGGTGCCCCCAGGGCTCCGCCCCAGACCCCGCGCCTCAAACGCCGGCGAGGCTGGATGTTCCAGCCCC